>JAKANT010000331.1 GCA_021823635.1 Pseudomonadota bacterium | reverse complement strand
CGCGCGAATTCGTCGTCGGCGTCGCGCGCGATATGGAAATGCAGGTTGCGTTCGTCGCATGGACAGCTCGCCAGCGGCCGCGTGCTCTGCACGTCGCCCCCCGGCGCCGCCACGCCGAGCGTGACCGCCTGCCCGGCGAGGAAGCGCAGGCGCGCGCTGCGCGGCGTCTGCAGATGCAGCAGCAGCGTGTCGGCGGCGAGCGGCGTCACGCCGCGCACGCGCGCCTCGAGGTGCTGCTCCGGCACGTCGGCAGGCCCGCCGGCTTCCAGCGTCTCGATCACGACGTCGGTGACCGGCGTGTGCGCGCACAGCAGCTTGTAGCCGAGCGCCTTTTCCTGTTCGGTCAGCCGATAGTCGCTCGCCATCACCGGCCGCGTCTCACCGGAGACGACGCGCGCCTTGCACAGTCCGCAGGTACCGGTGCCGCAGCCGTAGGCCAGCCGCAGCCCGGCCTTCAGGCCCGCCTGCAGGATCGACTCGTTGCCCTCGACCACGAACTGGCGGCCGCTCGGGCGCACCGTGACTTGCGCGGAGATCACGTTCAGCATGTTGGCCATCGCATCGATCGGTTGGGCGGGTTCGGTCGCCAGCACGCGCTTCAAGCCCTCGTCGAGTTCGTCGGCGAGCGCCGCGGCCTCGGCATCGCCGCGCTCGCGCGCGAACGCGCGCAACCGCGCCTGCGTCTGCACCACCAGCGCGTGATAAGCCTCGAGAAAGCGGCGCACGTCCGCCAGTTCCTGGCTTTGCGCGAACAGACGCTGCGCGAGCGCTTCCTGCGAAGGCAGCATGCGCTCGCGCAGCCGCCGGCCGAACGCCTCGGCGCGGATGCGCTGCACCTGCTCGAACGCGCCGCTGTTCTCGAGCGCCGCCTCTGGAAAGGCCCGCCGCAGGTCGTCGATGGCGACCATGCCGTCGAAAGACGCGAGCGTGCCGTTGCGGATCATCTTCTGCAGCAGCGCGCGCGGCGCACCGACCAGTTGTGCCGCCCGCGCCAGGTTGAGCCGCTGCGTCATCTTCGCCCGTCCGTCCCGCATCAGGTCGCGGCGGGCACCCGCGGCGTTCCATCCGGCAGCGCCCGCTGGCATTCTTCGAAGACGCGCAGCTCGCAGGCGCGACACACGGCGCTGTCCAAGCGCGGATAAAGCGCGCTCAACGCCTCGCCCTTGTGCGCGAAGTGAAGAATTTCGGCGCTGCCGCCGGCGGCACGCTCCAAACCCTGTCGCGCCGCCGGCGGCAACCCGACCAGCGCCAGTCCCCCACCGAATGCGCGCCGGCGCTTTGCTTCGTGCTGCAGCAGGTGCGCGCCGGCGAGATCGACGAAATTGATCCCCTGCCCCACCACTGCGAGCCACTTGCGCCGCGGCTCCTGCGCATCGACGCGCTGGAAGTGCGTCTGTACATGTTCGACCGCGCCGAAGTAAAGCGAGCCGCGCACGCGCAGGAACGCGAGCTGCGGGCAGCCCGGGTTGTCGGCGTCGGCATCGACGAACTTGCGGCGCGGATCGCCGAGCGCCGCGCGCAGCGGCACGCGCTCCTGGATCGCCGGCTGCGCGGTGCGCTGCAGGTAAAAGACGAGCGAGGTGACGACCCCGAGAAACAGCCCTTTCTCCAGATCGATCAGCGTGCCGAAGAAAGACACCAGCAGCACGATGCGCTCGCCCGGGTAGCGCAGGATCTCGCCGATCTGACGCCAGTCGATCAGGCCCCAGGCGACGATGAACAGGATGGCCGCCACCGCCGCCACCGGCAGGTAGGCGGCCCACGGCGCGGCGAGCGTGGCGATGGCAAGCAGGAAGCCCGCCGCGAACACGGCCGCCAGCGGCGTGCGCGCGCCGGCCGCGTAATTCAGGCCGCTGCGGTTGAACGATCCGCTCGCGGTGTAAGCGGAGAAGAAGCTGCCGGCGACGTTGGCCAGCCCCTGACCGATGAATTCCTGATTGCTGTCGATGCGCTGGCCGGAATGCACGGCGATCGCGCGCGCGATCGCCACCGCCTCGGTCAGCGCAATCACCGCCACGATCAACGCCGGGAATGCCATCGCCTTCAGGGCGGCGAACGAAAGGTCGGGCGCCGACAGCGGCGGCAGCCCCGCCTCGATCGCTCCGACGGTCGCGATGTGCGTCTGCGCGGCACTTAGCCACCGGGTCAGCAGGTAGGCGACGGCCGCGCCCGCGCCCATGGCCACGATCATGTACGGCAGGCGCGGCAGGTAGCGGCGCGTCAGCACGCCGGCGGCCAGCGTCGCCACGCCGACCAGCGCGACCCAGCCGTGCGCCTCGCCGAAGTGTTCGGCGACGAACAGGACGATCTCGTGGAAATGCAGCCCGCGCGGCAGCGAGAAACCGAGGAAATTGCCGATCTGGCTGGCGGCGATCAGGCACGCCGCCCCGGCGGTGAAACCGACGATCACCGTGTGCGAGATGAAATTCACCAGGGTGCCGAGCCGCAACACGCCCATGGCGAGTTGGATCAGGCCCACCAGTAGGGTGAGCGTCAAGGCGAGCGATACGTACTGCGCCGTGCCCTGCGGCGCGATTGCACTGACCGCCGCGAACACCATGATCGAGATCGCGGTCGTCGGCCCCGTCACCAGATGGTGGCTCGACCCCCAGAGTGCCGCCACCACCGCCGGCACCATCGCCGCATAAAGCCCGTACTGCGGCGGCAGGCCGGCGATGCTGGCGAAGGCCACCGCCTGCGGAAGCACGACGATCGCCCCGGTCAGCGCCGCCAGCATGTCTCGCTGAAGCGTCTCGCGGCCGACCTGCGGCAGCCAGCCGAGAAACGGCAGCCAGCGGTGTGCCCGGGGGGCTGCGCTCATGCCGCCCGCTCCGCGGTCGACGGCAGCAGCTCGCCGCGCCCGTCGCGGCCGAGGCGGCGGTAGATCTCGGCCAGCGCCTGCTCGTCGTTGGGCAGGATGTTGTCGGCGCCAATCACGGCATCCAGCCCGGTGTTGCGCATCACGTCGAGCACCTGTTTCTTCAGACCGCTGAAGACGACCGTCAGGCCGCCGTCGCGCAGCCGTTCGACCAGGTGCCGCACCACCTCCTCGCCGGACGCGTCCATGCGGTTGATGCCGGCGCCGGATATCAGAAGCACCTTTGCGTTCGGGTTCGACGCCACCGCTTCCAGCACCTGCTCCTCGAAAAATGCGGCGTTGGCGAAGTACAGGCCGGCATCGAAGCGAAGCGCCAGGATGTCGGGGCTGGTGCGCACCCCCTGGTGCAGGCGCGCGTCGCGCAGCGCTCCGTCCGGATGGCGGCCCAGGATCGCCACCCTCGGACGCATCGTCTGCAGCAGATAGATCAGCACCGCCAGCGAGATCGG
>JAKANT010000330.1 GCA_021823635.1 Pseudomonadota bacterium | reverse complement strand
ACGGCGCTGATGCGCGGGATCATCCAGCGCGTGGCGACCGGCCCGGAGCTTTCCAAGGACATCGCGCGCGAGGAAGCGCGCGCGGCGATGCGGCTGATCCTGGACGGCGCCGCCGATCCGGTGCAGGCGGGCGTGATGCTGATCGCGCTGCGCATGAAGCGCGAGTCGGACGACGAACTGCTGGGCGTGCTGGACGCGGTGCTGGAATCCACGCAACGCACCGTCGCCGATGTCGATGAACTGATCGACCTGGCCGATCCCTACGATGGCTACGCGCGCACGTTGCCTGTGGCGCCATTCTTGCCGGCAGTGCTGGCCGCCTGCGGGCTGCCGACCGTCTCGCACGGCGTGCGCTCGCTCGGCCCCAAGTACGGCCTGACCCATCATCAGGTGCTGGCCGCCTGCGGCTGCGCGGTCGATCTGGACGGCGCGGCGGTGGCGCGCCGGCTCGCCGACCCGCAATGCGGCTGGGGCTATGTGGACCAGCGCGCGTTCAACCCGAAACTTTACGCGCTCGTCGATCTGCGCACCCGCATCGTGAAGCGGCCGGCGCTGACCACAGTGGAAACCTTTGCGTCGCCGCTGCGCGCGCGCGGCCGCACGCACCTGGTGACCGGTTTCGTTCACAAGCCCTATCCGCGCATCTACGCGATGCTGGCGCGTGCCGCAGGCTTCGACAGCGCGCTGATCGTGCGCGGCGTGGAAGGCGGCGTTGTGCCGTCGCTGCGCGCCAGCGGGCGCGCCTATGCCCTGCACGACGGCGGCGCCGAACAACCGGTCGAGCTGCGCGCGGCCGATTTCGGGCTGGCCGAAGGGCTGCGGCCGCCGGCGCTTGCGCGCGATGGCGAGGAAGGCGCGGCTGCGGATTTGCACGCACTGCTGGCAGCGACCTGCGAGCAGGGGCTGGCGGCGCTCGCGGGCGCTGCCGGCGCGATGCGCGACAACCTCGTCTGCGCCGCGGCGACCATCCTTTGGCACGTCGGGCGTCATGCTTCGCGTGCCGAGGCCGCGCAGCAGGTGCGCCACGTGCTGGACGACGGCAGCGCGCTGGCGCGCTTTAGGCGCTGAAACGCGCACCGCCTGCCGGCGGCCGCAGGCGCATGCCGCGCGACGACGTGCTGATCGTGGGCGCGGGCCATAACGGCCTGACCTGCGCCTGCTATCTGGCCGCCGCTGGCTTGAAGGTTCGGGTGCTCGAACGCCGCGCCGTCGTCGGCGGTGCGGCGGTCACCGAGGAGTTCCATCCGGGCTTTCGCAACTCGACCCTCAGCTACACGGTCAGCCTGCTGCATCCGCGCGTAATCCGCGACCTGCGGCTGGCCGAGCGCGGCCTGCGAATCGTCGAGCGGCCGTTTTCCAACTTCCTGCCGTTACCGGACGGGCGCGCGCTGAAGTTCGGCGGCGATCTTGCTACGTCGCAGGCAGAGGTAGCGCGTTTCTCACCGCGCGACGCCGCGCGGCTGCCGCAGTACTACGCGCGCCTGGACCGGCTGGCGGCGACGCTGAAGCGCTGGGTGCTCGAGGCGCCGCCCAACCTCGGCGGGGCGTTCATCGTGCAAGGCTGGCGCGACGCACTCGCCGCCGCGCGCCTGCTGTGGCAGTTCGGACGTCTGCCGCAGGATGGCCAGCGCGATCTGATCGACGTCTTCACCAAGAGCGCCGGGCACTGGCTTGATGCGACGTTCGAATGCGAGCCGCTGAAGGCAGCGCTCGGCTGGGACGCCATCGTCGGCAACTACGCCAGCCCGTACGCGGCGGGCTGCGCCTACGTGCTGCTGCATCACTGCTTTGGCGAGGTCAACGGCAAGCCCGGTATCTGGGGGCATGCGATCGGCGGCATGGGCCGCATCACGGAGCTGATGGCCGACGAGGCGCGCGCGCGCGGCGTGCGCATCGACCTCGAGGCGCCGGTGGCGCGCGTGCTGATCGAGCGCGGCCGCGCGGTCGGGGTGGTGCTGGAAAGCGGCGAGACGATCCGGGCGCGCGCGGTGGCGGCCAACGTCAACCCGAAGCTGCTTTATCAACGGATGGTCGATCGCAGCGAATTGCCGGCGCAGTTCGCCGACGCGATCGACCGCTATCGCTGCGGCTCGGGAGCGTTTCGCATCAACGTCGCGCTGTCCGAATTGCCGGACTTCGCCTGCTTGCCCGGCACGCACGCGCAGCCGCACCACGCCAGCGGCATCCTGTTCGCGCCCTCGCTCGGTTATATGGACCGCGCCTGGCGCGACGCCGAGGACACCGGCTTGGCGCGTTCTCCGGTCGTCGAGATGCTGATCCCGAGCGTGGTCGACGATTCGCTCGCGCCGCGCGGCGCGCACGTGGCGTCGCTGTTCTGCCAGCAATTCAAGCCCGATGCCGACTGGGACGCGTTGAGGGGGCGCGCGGTCGATGCGATCTTCGACGTCGTGCAGTCGTACTGCCCCAACTTTCGGCGCTCGCTGCTCGGCTGGCGCGCTTACTCGCCACTGGACCTCGAACGCGAATTCGGGTTGGTGGGCGGCGACATCTTCCACGGCCAGCTTGCGCTCGACCAGCTCTTTTCGCTGCGGCCGGTGCTCGGCTACGCACGCTACCGCGGGCCGATCGCGGGCCTGTATCACTGCGGCTCTGGCGCGCATCCGGGCGGCGGCGTGACCGGCGCGCCCGGACACAACGCAGCGCGCGAGATCGCGCGCGATCTGGCGTGATGTTCGATGGCGCCTCAACGGGTGCGCTGGCCGGGCTGGCGGTATCCAGCTTCGTGTCGGCCACCCTCTTTCCGGGCGCGTCGGAAGTCGTGTTGCTCGCCGTGCTCGACGCACATCCGCGCAGCTTCTGGCCGGCGATCGCCGTGGCCACGGTCGCCAACACGGCGGGCGGGCTGACGTCCTATCTCATCGGGCGGCTGTTTCCGAACCGCGTGCGGGCGGCGAGCCTGGACGCCGTGCGGCGCTGGGGATATGCGGCGTTGCTGTTGTCGTGGCTGCCGATCGTGGGCGATGCGCTATGCGTGGCGGCGGGGTGGCTGCGAATGCAGGTGCTGGCGACCGCGCTCGCGCTGGCGGCGGGCAAGTGCCTCCGCTATGTCGCGGTCGCCAGCGGTTGGGCGTGGTTCGGCGGCGCGCTTTGAACGTTCACTCCAATGGCGGTCGGCGCAACGATGGCGTTCGTATAATCGCGCGGCTTGCGCCTGCCAAATCCATCACTGAAAGCAACCGATGAAGATCCTGGTGCCGGTCAAACGCGTCGTCGACTACAACGTGAAGGTCCGCGTGAAGTCCGACGGCAGCGGTGTGGACATCGCCAACGTCAAGATGTCGATGAACCCGTTCGACGAGATCGCGGTCGAGGAGGCGATG
>JAKANT010000329.1 GCA_021823635.1 Pseudomonadota bacterium | reverse complement strand
TCTGCAACATCCTGGCGATCACGACCACCGTGCAATGCGTGGCCGGCGTGGTCGAGGTCGCGGTCGAGCGCATCCGGCGCGAGCTGCTGCCGAAGTATCCGAACGTCGACGGCGTCGTCGCACTCGACCACGGCTACGGCTGCGGCGTGGCGATCGACGCGCCGGGGTCGGATATCCCGATACGCACCCTACGTAACCTGACGCGCAACCCGAATTTCGGCAACGAGGTGATGGTCGTCAGCCTCGGCTGCGAGAAACTGCAGCCGCAGCGGCTGTTGCCGGCGGGCACGATACCGATCAGCGCCGGCCGCAACGTCGCCGACGTCGGCGCGAACGGCGAGCCGACCTTCGACGTCGTATGCCTGCAGCACGAGGCGCACGTCGGCTTCATGTCGATGATCGAATCGATCATGACGGTCGCCGAGGAGCACCTGAAACGGCTCAACGCGCGGCGCCGGGAAACGGTGCCCGCGAGCGAACTGGTGGTCGGCGTGCAGTGCGGCGGCAGCGACGCCTTCAGCGGCGTGACCGCCAATCCGGCGGTCGGTTTCTGCACCGACCTGCTGGTGCGCGCCGGCGCGACCGTACTGTTCTCCGAAGTGACCGAGGTGCGCGACGGCATCGACTTGCTGACGGCACGCGCCGCGACTCCGGAGGTCGCGCAGGCGCTGATCCGTGAAATGGCGTGGTACGACGCCTACCTCGCGCGCGGAGGCGTCGATCGCAGCGCCAATACCACGCCCGGCAACAAGCGCGGCGGGCTGTCGAACATCGTGGAGAAGGCGATGGGGTCGATCGTGAAGAGCGGTACCGCGCCGATTGCCGCCGTAATCGGCCCCGGCGAGCGCGTCGACGGCAGGCGCGGCTTGATCTTCGCCGCCACGCCCGCCAGCGATTTCGTCTGCGGCACGCTGCAGCTGGCGGCCGGCATGAACCTGCACGTGTTCACCACCGGACGCGGCACGCCTTACGGTCTGGCCGCCTGCCCGGTGATCAAGGTGGCCACCCGCAGCGAGCTGGCGCGCCGCTGGCACGACCTGATGGATCTCGACGCCGGGCGTATCGCCGAGGGCCGTGCGACGATCGAGGAGGTCGGCTGGGAGCTTTTCCGCCTGCTGCTGGAAGTGGCGAGCGGTCGCAAGAAAACCTGGGCCGAGCATTGGAGGCTGCACAACGCGCTGACCCTTTTCAACCCGGCCCCGGTCACCTAAGTGCGGCACGCCGGCGCTTGAATGCGGCCGGCAACGGCAGTTAAATGGGTCCGTCGTGCGCCCGTCGGCGCGCAAGGGAGCGAACCATGGCCAAGACCGGAGCGGAGCTTGGCACCGATGCCAAGTTCGTCGCCTGGCGTGCCGCCGTCCTGGCCGGACTGATCGGCGGCCTCGCGTACCTGGCGATGCAATTCCTGTGGTCGTCGCTGGTGACCGGTGCCGGCGCGTGGACCTGGTTCCGGTTTGCCGGCGCGATCGTGCTTGGCCGCGGCGTGCTGGCGCACGAGGCGTTCTCGCTGCCGGTGTTCGGGGCGGCGCTGCTGGTGCACTTCGGGCTGTCGATCGTGTACGCGTTGGTGCTCGGCGTGCTCTGCGCGCGCGGCGGCGCCGGGCGGGCGGTGCTCGTCGGGGCGCTGTTCGGCGCCGCCGTGTACGCGCTGAACTACCACGCGTTCACCGCCGTCTTCCCGTGGTTCGCGGAGCTTCGCCACGACGTCACGCTGGTGAACAACGTCGTGTTCGGCGCCGTCACGGCGGCCGCCTATCGGCGGCTGGCGCGCGGCGGCCGCGCCTGATCCGCGTTCGGCGCGCCGTGCCTGCGAGAGGGGCAGTCCGCGGCTCGCGGCGCGGCCGAGCGGCGGCGACGCGTGGCCCGACGCAAAGGCTGACACAATGGCGCGCTGCGGCCGCGTTGCCGCCAGGGAGAGGACGCGCAATGCAGGAACCGGTCTTTTTTCGTTCACTGTTCGAACTACATGTCGAACTGGCCGACGCGCTCGATCTCGGCCAGACGCCGGCCGGCCACCGGCGCGTGATCAACATCGTCGGCGGCCGCTTCGAAGGCGAGCGGCTGCGCGGCCGCGTGCTCACCGGCGGTGCGGACTGGCAGATCGTCCGCGCCGACGGGGTGTCGGTGCTCGACGCGCGCTACACGCTGCAGGCCGACGACGGCGCACTGATCCAGGTCACGAGCCAGGGTTTGCGGCGCGGACCGGCCGACGTGCTAGCGCGCATCGCGCGCGGCGAGGACCCCGATCCGTCGCTGTACTACTTCCGCACCGCGCTGCGTTTCGAAACCGGCGCGCCGCAATACGCGTTTCTGAACGACCTGTTGGCGGTCGGCTTCGGGCGCCGCCGGCCGCGCGCGGTCGAGCTGCGCGTGCAGGAATTGCTCTAGCTGGCGCGCGCCGGGCGAATTGTTTACTCTGATGAACAACTCGCTGCGCCCGGCACGGCGCCGCGGCGTTGCAGAACCGACGACACGAGGAGACAACGATGCCGATACGCCGCCCGGCCCTCGCGGCCGCCCTCGCGCTCACCTGCTGTGCCGCCTTTGCGCAGGACAAACCGGTGGAGCTGAAGTTCTCGCACTGGGTGCCGCCCACGCACGCCATGCAGAAAACCATCGTCGCCTGGGCGCAGTCGATCGAAAAGGCGTCGAACGGGACGATCAAGATCGCGATTTTTCCCGCGCAGCAGCTCGGCAAGGCGTTCGACCACTACGACATGACGCAAAGCGGCATCGCCGATTTCGCGTACATCAACGTCGGCTACCAGGCGGGCCGGCTGCCGATCGCGAACGCGATCCAGCTGCCGTTCCTGGTTTCCGATCCGGCCAATGGGTCGCGCGCCTACGACGAGTGGTACCGCAAGTACGCGGCGCGCGACATGCCGGGCGTGCGCATGTGCCTGATGTTCATCCATGACCCGGGCACGCTGCACTCCAAGGTCAAGATCACTTCGCCCGAGCAGCTCAAGGGCATGAAGGTGCGGCCGGCGCACGCGATCACGGCCGATTGGATGCGCTCGCTCGGCGCCACGACGGTCACGCTGTCGGCGCCCGAGGCGCGCGAGGCGCTCGAGCGCGGCGTGGCCGATGCGATCACCTTCCCGTGGGAATCGATCTACCTGTTCGGCATCGACAAGGTCACCAAATTCCACATCGACGCCAAGCTATACACGACTGGGTTCGCCTGGATCATGAACCCGGCCAAGTACCAGTCGCTGTCGCCGGCGCAGCAGCGCGTGATCGACCAGCACTGCACGGGGGATTGGGCCTACCGCGTCGGCAAGGAATGGGGCGACTACGAGGCAGCCGGGCGCGAGAAGATGAAGGCGGACAAGGGGCATACCGTGACAGATCG
>JAKANT010000328.1 GCA_021823635.1 Pseudomonadota bacterium | reverse complement strand
GGCGCGGAGCAGCGCCCGCGGCAGTTGGTGGTGCTGGAGGCGGTGCGCGAGGTGGCGGTGCCGACCACCGCCGGCATCGTCATCATCGCGCTGGTGTTCGTGCCGCTGTTGAGCCTGCAGGGGCTGGAGGGCAAGCTGTTCGCGCCGGTGGCGCTGACCATCGTGTTTGCGCTGGCTGGCTCCCTGCTGCTGTCGCTGACCGTCATTCCTCTGCTGGCGCGACTGATGCTGAGTGCGAAATCGCACGCCGACCCCTGGCTGCCGCGCACCTTGGCTCGCCTTTACGCGCCGCTGCTGCAGAAGGCCCTGGCGGCACCGGCGGTGGCGGGCGGCATCGCCGGACTGCTCGGTCTCGCCGCCGTGGTGCTTTACATCGGACTGGGCAAGACCTTCATGCCGACGATGGACGAGGGCAGCCTCATCGTGCAGCTGGAGAAGCTGCCGTCCATCGGTCTCGACGCCTCGCTGGCGATCGATACCCAGTTCCAGCGCGCGCTGAAGGAGCGGGTGCCGGAGGCGCAGCAGGTGGTGGCGCGTGCCGGCTCGGACGAGATCGGCCTCGACCCGATGGGCCTGAACCAGACGGATACCTTCATCAGCCTGCCACCGGGCGTCGACAAGCCTGCGGTCATCCATCGCATCCGCGAACTGCTGAACGAATTTCCGGGCGTGGCCTACGCCTTCACGCAGCCGATCGAAATGCGCGTGTCGGAGATGATTCTCGGCGTACGCGGCGATCTGGCGATCCGCATTTTCGGCCCCGACCTTGAAGTGCTGAACAGGAAGGCGGACGAGATCGCCGAAGTGCTGCGCACGACACCGGGGGCGGAAGACGTCTTCTTCGTGCGCAACGAAGGCGTGCAGTATTTGCGCGTCGTGCCGGACAACGACGCGCTGGCGCGTGCCGGACTGGACATCGACGCGCTGGCGGCCAGCCTGCGTGCGCAGATTGAGGGCGAGCGGGTCGGTCTGATCCAGCAGCAGGAGCGGCGCATTCCGTTGCTGGTGCGCGCCCGCGGCGGTACGGCCGCCGCCGACGAACTGACGCAGATGCCGGTGGCGCTGCCCGGCGGTGGGCGCATCGCGCTCGGCCAGCTAGCGCGCTTCGAGCGCGTCGACGGGCCGGTGCAGATCAACCGCCAGCTCGGCAGCCGCAACATGGTGGTGATCGCCAACGTCGGCGGGCGCGATCTGGTGGGCTTCGTCGAGGAGGCGCGCGCGCGGGTGATGCAGAAGGTCGAGCTGCCGCCGGGCTACCGGCTGACCTGGGGCGGCGAGTTCGAGAACCAGCAGCGTGCGGCGCAGCGGCTGGCGCTGGTGGTGCCGATCGCACTGGTGCTCATCTTCCTCATCCTGTACAGCACCTTCGATTCGCTGCGCCAGGCGACACTGGTGATGGCCAACGTACCGTTCGCGATGATAGGCGGCGTGTTCGCGCTGGCGCTGTCCGGCGAGTATCTTTCGGTGCCCGCCTCGGTCGGCTTCATCGCGCTGCTCGGCATCGCGGTGCTCAATGGCGTGGTGCTGGTAAGCTATTTCAATCAGCTGCGCGCAAGCGGCCTTTCGCTGCCGGATGCAGTGGTGCAGGGCGCGCAGCGCCGGCTGCGACCGGTGCTGCTGACGGCGTCGATGGCCGCGCTCGGTCTGGTGCCTTTGCTTTTCGCGACCGGTCCGGGCTCGGAAATCCAGCGACCGCTTGCAATCGTTGTCATTGGCGGCCTGGTTTCTTGTACCGCGTTAACACTGTTGCTGCTGCCCATCCTGTACAAACGATTCGGTGAGCGACCCACCGCGTCCTGATTTTTTCCATGCCTGACATTTCCGCATCACGGCGGCACACGCTGCCCTTCCTGCTCGTACTCGCGCTGACTGCGCTGGCCATCTGGACCTTGCTGCGCCTGGGCCTGTGGCTGTACGCCGATGCCGGCAGCAACGCGCTGCACGTGTTCGGGCGCGGTCTCTGGTTCGATGCGGCGACGCTGGCATGGATGGCGTCGCCGCTGCTCGTGATTTCGGCGTTGCTGCCGGACCGGCTGCGCGCCAGTCGTCTGATGGGCGGCCTGCGTTGGGGTGTCCTCTGGCTGGCGGTGGCGCTGCTGCTGTTCGGTGCGGTCGCCGAAGTGGTGTTCTGGGACGAGTTCTCGACCCGATTCAACTTCATCGCCGTTGACTACCTGCTCTACACGCAGGAGGTGATCGGCAACATCGTCGAGTCCTATCCGGTCGGCACACTGGTTGGCGCCATCGTGGTGCTGTCGGCGCTGTTCGTGATCGTGCTGCGACGGCGACTGTCGTTCGCGGTTTCCGCGCGCCCGTGGCGCGTGCGTGTCGCCATGCTGGCGGCGGCCGTGCTGCTGCCGACGTTGGCGCAGCTGGCGACGATCGAACAGATGGAGGGCAGCGGCAACGCCTACGCCGACGAACTGGCGGGCAACGGGCTGTTCTCGCTGGCGGCGGCGATGCGCCGCAATGAACTCGATTACGCACGCTGGTACGCGACACTGCCGCAGGAAGAGGCCGATGAGGTGTTGCGCTCGCTGCACGTCGAGCGCCTGCCGCTGAGCGCCGAGGACAGCCCGGGCGCGATGGACGATCCACCGAACGACAAAACCCCTTTCACACGGCGGCCGCGCAATGTCGTACTGGTGACCATCGAGAGCCTGTCGGCGGAATACGTCGGTGCCTATGGGTCGAAGGCCGGCCTGACCCCCGAACTGGATCGCATCGCCGCCGAAGGACTGCGTTTCGCCAACGTGTATGCCACCGGTACGCGCACCGTGCGCGGTCTGGAGGCGCTGTCGCTCGGCACGCCGCCGGTGCCCGGTCAGGCCATCGTGCGGCGGGAGAACAACAACAATCTGTCTACCGTGGGCAAAATCCTCGCGTTGCAGGGGGTGGTGCCGGTGTTCATCTATGGCGGCTACGGCTACTTCGACAACATGAACAGCTACTTCCGCGGCAACGACTACCTCATCGTGGACCGCACCGACTTCCCGAAGGACAGCATCGTGTTCGAGAACGTGTGGGGCGTCGCCGACGAATCGCTGTACGCCAACGCGCTGATCGCGATGAACCGCAAGGCGGCCGAGGGCAAGCCCTTCTTCGCGCAGATCATGACCACGTCGAACCATCGGCCCTACACCTATCCGGACGGGCGCATCGACATTCCGTCGCCGGGCAGCCGGCGCGGTGCGGTGAAGTACACCGACTGGGCGATCGGACAGTTCATCCGCGAGGCGAAGAAGCAGCCGTGGTTTGCCGATACGCTGTTCGTGTTCGTCGCCGACCACTGCGCGTCGGTGGCCGGCAGGACGCGCCTGCCGGTGGCGAAGTACCGCATTCCGCTGATCTTCTACGCGCCGGACATGCTGCCG
>JAKANT010000327.1 GCA_021823635.1 Pseudomonadota bacterium | reverse complement strand
GGCCGCATGCGTGGATCATGCTCGGCCACTGCGCTGGGCTGCGCACGACGCAGCAGTTGGGCGACTACGTGCTGGCGCACGGCTACGTGCGCGAGGACCACGTGCTCGACGAGGATCTGCCGACCTGGGTGCCGATTCCGGCACTGGCGGAAATCCAGGTCGCGATCGAGCAGGCGGTGGCCGAAGTGACGCAGCTTTCGGGCTACGAACTGAAGCGCATCATGCGCACCGGCACGGTCGCCAGCACCGACAATCGCGACTGGGAGCTGCTGCCCCACCGAACACCGCTGCGCCGCTTCAGCCAGAGCCGCGCGATCGCGCTCGACATGGAAAGCGCCACCATCGCCGCCAACGGCTTCCGTTTCCGCGTGCCGTACGGCACGCTCCTGTGCGTGAGCGACAAGCCGCTGCACGGCGAGATCAAGCTGCCCGGGATGGCGCACCAGTTCTATCGCGCGCGCGTCGACCAGCACCTGCGCATCGGCATGCGCGCGATCGAACTGCTGCGCCGGCAGCGGCCGGACCGGCTGCACAGCCGCAAGCTCAGGAGTTTTTCCGAGGTCGCGTTTCAGTAGCGTCAGCGCAGCAGCAGCGCGACGCCGGCCAGCACCAACGTCGCCCCGGCAATGCGCGAAGTGATGCGCGAGGCCGGCAGCAGCTTCTCCACCAGCACGAAGCCGGCGATCAGCGCCACCGCGAGCAGGTTCATCACGCCGGCGACGAACAGCACCCCCATCAGCGCCCAGCAGCAGCCGAGGCAGTAGACGCCGTGCTCGGCGCCCATCGCGAACGCGCCCGCGCGGCCGCCGCGCCAGCGCGTCATGAAGAACGTCAGCGGATCGCGGCACTTGCGCAGGCACGCGTCCTTCACCGGCAGCCATTGATAGGCGCCGGCGGTCGCAAGGATCGCGGCGCTCAATGCGGTGCTCGTCGACCCCAGCATCGGCGTCAGCAACGCGGCACGGTCGAGCGCGATCTGCAGCGCCGCGGCGCCGAGACTGAACGCGGTCCAGACCGCGAGGTAGCCGCCGCTGAAGACCCACGCCGTCGGCAGCGCGCGGCCCAGCTCGCCGTGCCGGCGCACCAGCGTGCCGTACAGCAGGATCGCCGGCGCTGCGCTCGGCAGCATCATGCCGACCATCATCACGGCCCACATCGCGAACGCCATGGCGAACTGGCCGGCCGTCGAAGCGCGCGGCATGTCCGGCATCGCGCGCATCATCGCCGCGTCGTGCCACAGGTACAGCCACGCGAGCGCGACGACCAGCGCGAGGCTCGCCGCGACGACGCGGCGGTCGTGCCGCAGCGCGGCTTCGAGGCCGCGGTCGACGATTACGCCGCCCACGCGAAACGCGCGAAGTGGCCGTTGCGCCGGCCGGTGGAGTCGTTCCACTTGATGCCGAACGCGTCGAAGCGCGAGCGCGTCGCGAGCGCGACTCCGAGCCGATCGCCGATCGGGTGCAACACGTTGTCGATACACACCGGGTCATTCGGGCGGGCGCCGCCGGGAAAGCCCTCGCACGCCTGATCGACCAGGTTGCCCGCGGTGACGGAGAACTTCAGGCCGTCGGATTCGAAGCGGATCGGCCGCTTCTCGATGCCCGCCACGCGGCCCACCAGCGGCGCAAGCAGCGCCATCGGACCGCCGGCGGCGCCGGTGGCGATCGCCTGGATCGCCTCGGTCTGCTGACCGCTGGCGCGCTCGTCGACGATGAGGCCGACGGTGATGTTGCCGTCGGCCATCGCGGACGGCGAATGCAGCATCACGATGAAGGACAGGCCGTCGAGTTTCACGCCGTCCTTCTCGCCCTTGTCGATTCTCAAGGCAACGGCCGCCTTGCAGTCGCCTTCGGTGGGTTTGGCCTTCAAGGTCGACGGCAGGCAAGGGCACAGGAAGCTGCAATTGCAGGTTTCCATATACTGGCCTTCGATACGCCAACTCATCGCGTCCTCCTATCGGGATGCACGAGACGGATCACGTTACGCCGCGGCGCGGCGCCGTTCAATGGCCACTTGCGGCGATGGTTGAACTGCGTGCGGGGCGTCGTCATAGACTTGGCGCGGGTTGGGCGCGGAGGTCGAGCGTGGACATTCGGCGAGGCTTCAGCGGCGCGGTGGGCAACACGCCGCTGATTCGACTGGGCAAGGTCAGCTCTGAAACCGGCTGCGAGATCCTCGGCAAGGCCGAGTTCCTCAATCCGGGCGGCTCGGTCAAGGACCGCGCGGCGCTGTACATCATGGCCGACGCGGAACGGCGCGGCGCGTTACGTCCCGGCGGCACCGTCGTAGAAGGCACTGCCGGCAACACGGGCATCGGGCTGGCGCACATTTGCGCCGAGCGCGGCTATCGCTGCGTGATCGTGATTCCCGACAACCAGTCGCCGGAGAAGATGGACCTGCTGCGAACGCTCGGCGCAGAGGTGCGGCCGGTGCCGCCGAAGCCGTATCGCGACCCGGACAACTACCAGAAGATCGCCGGGCGGCTCGCCGCGGAACTGCCGAACGCGATCTGGGCCAACCAGTTCGACAACGTCGTCAACCGGCAGGCGCATTACGAGACCACCGGGCCGGAGATCTGGCGCGACACCGACGGCGAGGTCGACGCATTCGTCTGCGCGACCGGCACCGGCGGCACGCTCGCCGGCGTGGCGCGCGCGCTGAAGGAACGCACGCCCGGCGTGCGCATCGTGCTCGCCGACCCGCAGGGCAGCGCGCTCTACAGCTGGATCAAGGCCGGCGAGCTGAAGGCCGAAGGCAGCTCGATCACCGAAGGCATCGGCACCACGCGCGTGACCGCGAACCTAGAAGGCACGCCCATCGACGACGCGGTGGCGATCGACGATCCGGCCTGCGTGGCGATGGTCTACCGGCTGCTGAGGGAGGAGGGCTTGTTCGTCGGCGGATCGAGCGGGATCAACGTCGCAGCGGCGGTCGCGGTCGCGCGGCAGCTCGGCCCCGGCCATACCGTCGTCACCGTGCTCGCCGACCGCGGCAATCTCTACGCGCAGCGGTTGTTCAATGCGCAGTGGCTGCGCGAAAAGGGTCTGACACCGGGTTGAGTCGACGGCCGGGTTCAGCCGCCCGCCTTGATCTTCGTCGCGACGAGGACGCCCTGGCGGACGAACCCGTCCATCTCGACCGCCGTGCCCGCGAGCGTGGCCGGGGTCACGTCGACGAAAAGCGTCGTGTCGGTCCAGCTCGCCGATCGCGCGGCTCCGCCGGCGATCGTCAACGTAAACGTGCGCGCATTGACATCGACGTTGGCCGCCGTGCCTCTCCACGTCAGCGTCGCGCCGGCGGGCGGCGTGGCATCGCAGGTGACGCTGATGGCCTCGATCGCGCTGCCGGCAACGATGCCGCCGACCTCGACGAAGACG
>JAKANT010000326.1 GCA_021823635.1 Pseudomonadota bacterium | reverse complement strand
TCCGATCTGCATGATGCCGACCGGCCCGGCGGCGAGCACCGCGCGCTCGTAGTCGAGCCCGCTCATCAGCACCTTGACGCCCTCGTTGACGCGGCCGAGCACGTTCTCGGCCGGCACCTCGCAGTCCCGGAACACCAGCTCACCGGTGTGCGAGCCGCGCATGCCGAGCTTGTCGAGCTTCTGCGCGACCGAGAAGCCCTTGAAGCCCTTCTCGACCAGGAACGCGGTGATGCCGGAGGCGCCCAGCTCGGATTCGGTCTTCGCGTACACGACCAGCACGTCGGCGTCCGGGCCGTTGGTGATCCACATCTTCGTGCCGTTGAGCACGTAGTAGCCGCCGCGGTCCTGCGCGCGCAGCCTCATGCTCACTACGTCGCTGCCCGCGCCCGGCTCGCTCATCGCCAGCGCGCCGACGTGCTCGCCGGAGATCAGCTTCGGCAGGTACTTTCTCTTCTGCTGCTCGGTGCCGTTGCGGCGGATCTGGTTCACGCACAGGTTGGAGTGCGCGCCGTAGGAAAGGCCGACCGAGGCGCTGGCGCGGCTGATCTCTTCCATCGCGATCATGTGCGCGAGATACCCCATCGCCGCGCCGCCGTATTCCTCCTCGACCGTGATGCCGAGCACGCCAAGCTCGCCCAGCTTGCGCCATAGGTCCATCGGAAACTGATCGGAACGGTCGATCTCGGCCGCGCGCGGCGCGATCTCCTTTTCCGCGAACGCGCGCACCGCCTCGCGCAGCGCGTCGATGTCGGCGCCCAGTTCGAAGTTCAGTCCCGGCAGGTTCATCGGGTTCTCCTCGTTGTCAGACGCGCGGCCCGTCGCTCACGCCGTGCATCACGATCAGCGTCTGCTGCATCGTGGCGATCAGCGTTTCGCGGCCGGCGGCCCGCGCATACACGTCGGCGCGCGCGACGCACAGCGTGCGGCCGGACTTCAGCACCCGGCCGTGTGCGATCAGACGCTCGCCTTGCGCCGGCGCCAGCAGGTTGATCTTGTACTCGACCGTCAGCACCGAGGCGTCGGCCGGCATCAGCGTGAACGCCGCATACCCGCCGGCGGAGTCGGCGATCATGCCGACGATGCCGCCGTGCACGAAGCCGTGCTGCTGCGTCAGGTCCGCGCGCACCGGCAGCTCGATCGTCACGCTCCCCGGCTCGATCGCGTCGAGCGCGGCGCCGATCAGGGCCATCGCCGCCTGGCGCGCGAACGAGGCGCGCACGCGCGCGGCGAAGTCCGGGTCGGGCGGCGGGTGCGGCATGCCGCGCAGTCTACTTGACGTTAACGTCAACCGCGCGGCGCCCGCGCCTCGTACAGACTGAACATGCCGCGCACGACGCGATAGACGAACCAAAGCCAGACGGCGAGCAGCCCGAACCCGCCGGCGACGCCCACGCCGGCGCTGGCGACGAGCGACGTCCAGTCGATATCGATGTCGATGCGCTGGGTGCCGGCCAGCGCCTGCCGGATCACGTCGCTCGCGATCGGCCACGCCGCGGCGACGATCACGGCCAGACAGGCGAGGTACCACAGCAGCGACCACCAGAAGGTGCGGATCAGCCAGCGGTAATGAGCGTCGATGAAACCGGCCTGCGGATGGCCGCGCTTGGCGTAGCAGACGATCAGTCCGCCGATCGCCGGCCACCATAGGAAGACGCCGAGCGCGAACAGCCCGTACGCGATCCAGGCGGCGGCGAACTCGCGCGTCGGAGGCACGGGGACGATCTCGGTACCGACGGTGCTCATGGTGTCGTCGTAACGGTGGTGACGGGCGCGAATCGTAACGCCGCCGGTTACGCTAGAACCCATGACCGATCCGCTTTCGATCCTGCGCGACGTGTTCGGCTATCCGCAGTTTCGCGGCTTTCAGCGCGAGGCGATCGAACACGTGATCGGCGGCGGCGATGCGCTGGTGCTGATGCCGACCGGCGGCGGCAAGTCGCTCTGCTACCAGATTCCGGCGCTGGCGCGCCCCGGTGTGGGCATCGTGATTTCGCCGCTGATCGCGCTGATGGCCGATCAGGTGGCGGCGCTGCAAGAGCTGGGCGTGCGCGCGGCGTTTCTGAACTCCACGCTCGATCCCGGGCAAGCGGCGGCGATCGAAGCGCGCATGCGCGCCGGCGCCCTCGACCTCGTGTACATCGCGCCGGAGCGGCTGCTCGCCGAGCGTACGCTGGCGCTGCTCGAGGCCTGCCCGCTGGCGCTGTTCGCGATCGACGAAGCGCACTGCGTGTCGCAATGGGGTCACGACTTCCGGCCCGAATACGGGCAGCTTTCGATCCTGCGCGAGCGCTGGCCGGGCGTGCCTCGGATCGCGCTGACCGCGACCGCCGACGTGCCGACGCGGCGCGAGATCGCCGACAAGCTGCTGGTGGACGCGCGCGCGTTCGTCGCCAGCTTCGACCGGCCAAACATCCGCTACCGCATCGTCGAGAAGCGCGCGCCGCGCGAACAGTTGTTGCGCTTCATCCGCAACGAGCATGCCGGCGACGCCGGCATCGTCTACTGCCTGGCGCGCAACACGGTCGATGAGGTGGCCGAATTCCTGAACGCGCACGGCGTGCGCGCGTTGCCTTATCACGCCGGCCTGCCGGCGCAGCAGCGGGTGCGCAACCAGGGGCGCTTCCAGCGCGAGGACGGTGTGGTGATGGTGGCGACGATCGCTTTCGGCATGGGCATCGACAAACCCGACGTGCGTTTCGTCGCCCACCTGGACATGCCGAAGAGCATCGAAGGCTACTTCCAGGAAACCGGCCGCGCCGGCCGCGACGGCCTGCCGGCCGACGCGTGGATGACCTACGGGCTGGCGGACGTGGTGCAGCAACGGCGGTTGATCGAACGATCGGAAGCCGACCAGGCGTACAAGCGTTTGTCGGCCGCCAAGCTGGACGCGATGCTGGGGCTGGCGGAGAGCGCCGGCTGCCGGCGCGTGCGCCTGCTCGCCTACTTCGGCGAGAGCGCGGACGCCTGCGGCAATTGCGACAACTGCCTCGCGCCGCCCGCGGTGTGGGACGCGACCGAGGCGGCGCAAAAGCTGCTGTCCTGCATCTACCGCTGCCGCGAGAAAAGCGGGCTGCAATTCGCCGCCACGCACGTGATCGACGTGCTGCGCGGCAAGCGCACCGACAAGGTGGCGAAGTACGGGCACGACGCGCTCTCCACCTTCGGCATCGGCGCCGACCTCGCCGAGGACGACTGGCGCCTGCTGCTGCGGCAATTGATCGCGGCGCACCTGGTGGAGGTGGATCATGCGCGCTTCAACGTGTTGCGGCTCACGCCCGCCAGCCGCGCGGTGCTGCGCGGCGAGCGGCGCATCGAGATGCGCCGCCGCGACGAACGCACGCGCCGCGTCCAGCGCGAACGCAGCGCGGCTGCCGCCGGCGAGCTGGCGCC
>JAKANT010000325.1 GCA_021823635.1 Pseudomonadota bacterium | reverse complement strand
CCGCGCTGGCGGATTCGCTGTTGCGCGACATCCCGGCCGGCGTCGGCGTGGAAGGGGCGCTCAAGCTCTCCGACGCGGAACTCGAGGACGTGATGCGCGGCGGCGCGCGCTGGGCGGTGGCGCAGGGTTACGGCATCGACGAGGATCTGCCGTTCATCGAAGAGCACGGCTGTGTGGCCGGTGCGCGCCCGGAGAACGTCTCGGCGCTCGCCAAGCGCCGCCAGCGCGGCGAGATGGGCACGCTCGGCTCCGGCAACCATTACCTGGAAGTGCAGCGCGTGGCGCGCATCGACGATGAAGAAGCCGCGCGCGCGTTCGGCCTTTCCGAAGGCCAGATCGTGATCTCGATCCACTGCGGCTCGCGCGGGCTCGGACACCAGATCGGCACCGAGTTCCTGGTCAAGCTCGCCAAGGGCGCGGCGCGGCTGGGCATCGATCTGCCGGACCGCGAACTGGCCTGCGCGCCGATCGAATCGCCGGAAGGGCAGGAGTACCTGGGCGCGATGAACGCGGCGATCAACGTCGCGCTCGCCAACCGCCAGATCCTCGCGCACCTGACGCGGCGCGTGTTCGCGCATCACTTTCCGCAGGCGCGGCTCGAGACGCTGTTCGACGTCTCGCACAACACCTGCAAGGCCGAGCGGCACAAGGTCGACGGCCGCGAGCGCCTGCTGTACGTGCACCGCAAGGGGGCCACGCGCGCGTTCGGCCCGGGTCATCCCAGCCTGCCGCAGGCGTACCGCGACGTGGGGCAGCCGGTGATCATCGGCGGCAGCATGGGCACCGGCTCCTACATCCTGGCCGGGCTGGCGAGCAGCGAAGCGCGCGCGTTTTCATCCGCCAGTCACGGTGCCGGGCGCAGCATGAGCCGCAACCAGGCGCTGCGCCGCTGGCAGGGCCGCGCCGTGATCGACGAACTGAAAGGCAAGGGCATCGTGATCCGCTCGCGCTCGATGCGCGGCGTGGCCGAAGAGGCGCCGGGCGCCTACAAGGACATCGAAGCCGTGGCCGAAGCGACGGAGCGTGCCGGGCTCGCCAAGCGTGTGGCTGCGCTGCGGCCGCTGGTGTGCCTGAAGGGATGACGCTTGCGCGTCAATACCCTGCTGATCGCCGCCAACGTCGCCGTCTACGTGCTTGCGCTGCCGGCGGGCGACGCCGTATTCGCGGTCTTCGCGCTGTGGCCGCTGGGCAGCTATCTCGATCCGGAGCTGGGCGCGGTGGTCGGCTTCCGCCCGTGGCAGCTCGTGACCTCTGCGTTCCTGCACGGCAACCTCGCGCACCTGGCGCTGAACATGTTCGGCCTGTACATGTTCGGGTCCGAAGTGGAGCGCGCGCTGGGCAGCCGGCGTTATCTGCAGTTGTACTTCGCCGCGGTGCTCGTGGCGGCGCTGGTGCAACTGGCGGTGGTCTCCGGCGCGGTCGGCGAGCGGCCATACCCGACGGTGGGCGCCTCGGGCGGCGTGTTCGGCGTGCTGCTGGCGTTCGGCACGCTGTTTCCGAACCGCATCGTGATGCTGCTATTTCCACCGGTGCCGATGCCGGCGTGGCTGATGGTGACGCTGTTCGCCGTGATCGAACTGACGAGCGGCGTGCTCAACACGCGCTCCGGCATCGCGCACTTCGCGCACCTGGGCGGCATGCTCGGCGCCTGGTGGCTGCTGCGGCGCTGGCGACGGCGCGCGCCCTGGTGGTATTGACGCTGGCGGCCGCGGCGCTGCCCGCGCTGGCGGCCTCCCAGCCGTGGCGGCACGGCACGGATCTGGCGCCGATCTTCGAGCGCATGGTCGAGCGCCGGCTCGACGTGCCGGATTTCGAGCGCGCCGCCTACGCCGAGCGGCTGGACGCCGCCTTCGCGCAGGCCGGCATCGCGCTCACGCGCCCGCAATATGTGCTTTTGGTCGATCGCGATCCGAACGTGCAGGCGGCGTTCGTGTACTGGCGCGACGAGGGCGGCCGCTGGCATTTCATCGGCGCCGCGCCGGTATCGACCGGGCGGCGCGGCGGCTTCGAATACTTTCTGACGCCGGTGGGCGTGTTCGCGCACACGCTCGCCGATCCGGATTTCCGCGCCGAGGGCACGCGCAACGAATTCGGCGTGCGCGGCTACGGCGAGCGCGGCATGCGCGTGTTCGATTTCGGCTGGGTGATGGGCGAACGCACTTGGGACGGCGGCCGCAGCCCGATGCGGCTGCAGGTCCATGCGACCGACCCCGAGCTTCTCGAGCCCTGGCTCGGCGAGGCGCGCTCCAAGGGCTGCATCCGCATCCCGGCCTCGCTGAACCGGCTGCTCGACCGCTACGGGCTGCTCGACGCCGACTACGAGGAAGCGCTGGCGCGCGGCGCGCGCCTGTGGGTGCTGGCGCCGGACCGCACCCCTACCCCGTGGCCGGGCCGCTACCTGGTGGTGGTCGATAGCGGACGCAGCGCGCGGCCGACGTGGTCGCCGCCGCCGCGCGCACGGCCGACGCCGGAGGCGGGCGATTGCTGAGCGCGCGGCTCACGCCCGCGGCAGCCGCGCGGCTAGATAGTCGGCCAGTTTGTCGAGCGTGGTGAGCTGCGCGGCGTCGGCCGCGCCGATCGACACGTTCAGCCGCCGGCCGAGCGCGACTAGGAAGTTCATCCAGTCCACCGAATCGAGATCGACCTGTTCGCGCAGCGGGCGCGTCGCATCCAGCGCCTGCACATCGACCTCGGGCGCGATGCGCGCCAGCGTCTGTGCGATCGCGGCCAACAATTCGTCACGCGTCATCGCGTCGCTCCCGCCAATTCCTCGGGCCGCTGCAGCAGCTCGCGCAGTTCGGCCAGAAACAGCGCGCCGCGATGGCCGTCGCCGGCGCGGTGATCGGCGGCCAGGCTCGCCGTGACCACCGGCAGCGCCCGGATCTCGCCGTCGGCGACCCACGGCCGCGTCGTGACGCGGCCGAAGCCTACCAGCGCGACCTGCGGCGGATAGATCACGCCGAACACGCTGCCGACGCCTTGCTCGCCGAGGCTGCTGACGGTGATCGTCGCCTGCGCCACTTCGGAACTGCGCAGGGTGCCGGCGCGCGTGCGCGCCACCAGGTCGAGCAGTTCGCGGTTCAGCGTTTCGAGGTCCTTGGCTGGCACGTCGCACAGCGCCGGCGCCACCAGGCCGCCGCCGCGCAGCGAGATCGCCACGCCGACATGGATGGCCGTCGCGGGCTCGAAGCGTTCTGCGCGCCAGAAGCCGTTGAGCTCCGGCACGCGCGCCAGCGCCCGCGCCACCGCCTTGATCAGCAGCGGCGCCAGCAGCAACCGCTCCTCGATCGTGCGCGCGGCGTTGCGCGCGTCCAGCCACGCCTGCGCGCGCGCCAGCGCGATGCGCTCGGCGAGGTAGTAGTGCGGGATCTCGCGCTTGGAGCGCGCCAT
>JAKANT010000324.1 GCA_021823635.1 Pseudomonadota bacterium | reverse complement strand
CAGTTCCATCGCGTATTTCTCGTTCGAGTTTGGGCTGGTCGCGTCGATGTCGCTGCGCTGCAGGCCCGCCCTGCGCAGGCAGTCGTCCAGCAGCGGCAGCACGCGCCGGATGTGGTCGCGCGACGCCAGCTCCGGCACCACGCCGCCGTAGGCGCGATGCATGTCGATCTGCGAGTAGACGGCGTGCGCCAGCAGGCCGGCGTCCGCGTCGAGCAGCGCGATGCCGGTTTCGTCACAGGAGGTTTCGATGCCGAGCACCACCATGGTGCCGGCAGTGTATCGGAGCGCACCGCGCCAACTGGCCGCATCGCCGAGGAAATCGTTACAATGCGCGCCCTTTCGGCCTGCCGACACACGACTCAGGGACTACATGCCGTCTGTACGCGTCAAGGAAAACGAACCCTTCGAGGTAGCGCTGCGGCGCTTCAAGCGCACCATCGAAAAAAGCGGCCTGCTCACGGAACTGCGGGCGCGCGAGTTCTACGAAAAACCGACCGCCGAGCGTAAGCGCAAGAAATCGGCGGCCATCAAGCGGCACTTCAAGCGTCTGCGCAGCCAGATGCTGCCGAAGAAGCTGTACTGACGCCAGCCATGAGCCTGAAGGACCGCATCACCGAAGACATGAAGGCGGCGATGCGCGCCAAGGATGCCGCGCGGCTCGGCGCGATCCGCTTCCTTCAGGCGGCGATCAAGCAGAAAGAGGTCGACGAGCGCATCGTCGCCGACGATGCCACAATCGTCGCCATCGTCGAGAAACTGATCAAACAGCGCAGGGACTCGATTGCGCAATTCGAGCAGGCCGGCCGCACCGACCTGGTGGAAAAGGAAAAGGCCGAACTAGCGCTGTTGCAGGGTTATCTGCCGCAGCAGGCGAGCGACGCCGAGATCGCTGCCGCCGTGGACGCCGCGATCGCGGAGGCGGGCGGCGGGATGCAGGCGATGGGCAAGGTCATGGCGGCGCTGAAAGCGCGGCTGGCCGGCCGCGCCGACATGGCCAAGGTCTCGGCCCTGGTGAAGGCGCGCTTGAGCGGCTGACGTAGAGCGCGCCGGCCCATAATGCGCCGGTGATCCCGCCCGGTTTCATCCAAGACCTGCTGGCGCGCGTCGACATCGTCGACGTGGTCGGGCGCTACGTGCAACTGAAGCGCGCCGGCCAGAACTACGTGGGTCTGTGCCCCTTCCACGGCGAAAAGACGCCGTCTTTCACCGTCAGCCCCAGCAAGCAGTTCTTTCACTGCTTCGGCTGCGGTGCGCACGGCAGCGCGATCGGATTCCTGATGGACCAGCGCGGTCTGTCGTACGTGGACGCGATCCGCGAGCTCGCACGGCAAGTCGGCTTGAGCGTTCCCGAAACCGCGCCGACCGACGTGGCGGCGGCCGGGCGCGCGCGGGCGCTGACCGAAGTTTTGGAGCGGGCGGCGGAGTTCTACAAGCGGCAGCTGCGCAACGCGCCCGCCGCGATCGACTACCTGAAGGGACGTGGCCTGACCGGCGCGACCGCGGCCCGCTTTGCGCTCGGCTTCGCGCCCGACGCCTGGCAGAGCCTGCGCGAGGTGTTCCCTGCCTACGAAGACCCGCGACTGGTCGAGGCAGGGCTGGTGATCGTCGGCGAGGAAGGCAGGCGCTACGACCGCTTCCGCGGCCGGGTGATGTTTCCGATTCGCAACCGTCGCGGCCAGGTCATCGGCTTCGGCGCGCGCGTTCTCGGCGGCGGCGAGCCGAAGTACCTGAATTCGCCCGAGACTCCGCTGTTTCGTAAGGGCTACGAGCTGTACGGCCTGTTCGAGGCGCAGGAGGCGATCCGCCGCCGCCGGCGGGCCATCGTCTGCGAGGGGTACCTGGATGTGATCCAGCTGTCCCAGGCCGGCTTCGAGGAAGCGGTGGCGGCGCTCGGTACCGCGGTCACGTCGCACCACGTGGCGCAGTTGTTCCGGCTCACCGACCATGTGATCTTCGCCTTCGACGGCGACGCCGCCGGCCGCAAGGCGGCGCGGCGCGCCCTGGAAGCGGCGCTGCCCGTGGTGGCCGACGAGAAGCGCGCCAGCTTCGTGCTGCTGCCCGAGGGCGAGGATCCGGACAGCCTCGTACGCGCGCACGGGGCGGCCGCCTTCGAGGACGAGCTGGCGCGGGCGCTGCCGCTGTCGCGCTTTTTCCTGCGCACTTTTGCCGAGGGGCGCGATCTGGCGCTAGCGGAGGACCGGGTGGCGATGCGCGCCGAAGCCAAGCCGCTTTTGGCGACGATGAGCGCGGGCGCCTTGCGCGATCAGCTCGTGCGGGAACTCGCGGCGGCCACCGGTGCCGCGCCGGGCGAGATCGAGGCGGCCGGCCTTCAGCCTTGGCGCCGCCTGCCGCCTCGACGGGGGGCAGACGCTCGGGCGCCGGCGCCGATCGATGACCTGAAGTCCCGCGTGCTGCAGCGCCTGCTCGCCTTTCCCGTTCTGGCGCGCGAGTTCAACGCGCAGATCGCAGCCGAATTCCTCGACGGCACCGAACCGGTCGACCGGCAGATCGCCGAGATCTGGCGCGCCGCCACGGTGGGCGCCACGCCCAGCAGCGGGGCGCTGCTCGAGGCGCTCGCCGACAGCGAGTTCAACGACGCTTTCAGGGCGCTGGCCGCCCGCGGCCTGACGCTCGATGACGATCTCGACGCGGCACGGGCCGATCTGGCCGGCGCCTTCGTGAAGCTCGAACTGCGCCGAACCCAGGCCGAGCTGAGGGCGCTCGTACAACGGCCCCCGACAAGCGAGACGCTGGAGCGAATCCGTGAGCTGACCGAGCGGCAGGCGCGGTTGAAGGATGGCGCCGTGGCCCCAGATTCGGCCTAGTGCATGTGGCTCGGATCGACACGCCCGTAGGCGCGACTGCTAAAATTGCGCACTTGCGGCATGGACGCCGCACGATTGAGCGGCCGCGCGAGGGCGGCTCGCTCGGCGCCGCTGGAGGGCCAAAGGAGGCCGAAATCCGCGAGAAGGGCGCCTTGAGCAGGTGCACGGTTGCGCCGGCGTTGTCGTCGGCG
The DNA here is from genome assembly GCA_021823635.1 of Pseudomonadota bacterium. GTDB lineage: Bacteria > Pseudomonadota > Gammaproteobacteria > Burkholderiales > Burkholderiaceae_F > JAKANT01. The sequence continues at coordinate 400 of JAKANT010000324.1, read as the reverse complement.
CGGTGGAAAGCGAAGGCCGGGTCGCGCGCGAGCGTGGCCGGCGCTCGTCGCTCGTTCTGCGAGACGATTCGCGTGTCGCCTGCGATGCGTCGGCAACGATGGGGCGCGGCCCCGCTCGGGCTGACAGCGCGATATTCCTCGGCGACAGGAGATCGAAACTTGCGGTGCGCATGTGCGGCGCGGCTGCCCGCGTGCGAGACGGTTCGGTGAAGGCGGTGAATCGATGGTCACGAGTAAGGCGGACAAGGTGAAACAGGCGGCGAAAGAGGCGGCGAAGAAGGCCGACGCCAAGAAGGCGGACGCGAAGAAGGTGGAGGTCACGAAAGCGGCGGCGGACAAACCCGCGGCCAAGAAACCCTCGCCGCAGGCGGTCAAGCCAGCCACCGCCGCCAAGCCGGTC
>JAKANT010000323.1 GCA_021823635.1 Pseudomonadota bacterium | reverse complement strand
ATCATGATCGCGGTGGCATGGCTGATCGAGCGGCTAGTGCTCGCCAAGCTGGTGAACCAGGAGGCGGTCGCGCTGCTGATGGCCACCCTCGGCGTGACGTATTTCCTGGACGGCTTCGGCCAGACGGTGTTCGGCTCCGACATCTACAAGATCGACGTCGGCATGCCGAAGGAGCCGATGCTCGCTTTTGAAAACGTGTTCCAGGGCGGCATCCTGATCGGCCGCGAGGACCTGATCGCCGCACTGGTGGCCGCCGCGCTGGTGGCAACACTGGCGCTGTTCTTCCAGAAGACCGCGACCGGCCGCGCGCTGCGCGCGGTGGCCGACGATCACCAGGCGGCGCAGTCGATCGGCATTCCGCTGAACCGCATCTGGGTGATCGTGTGGTCGGTGGCCGGCTTCGTCGCACTGGTGGCCGGCATCATCTGGGGCAGCAAGCTGGGGGTGCAGTTTTCGCTGTCGCTGGTGGCGCTGAAGGCGCTGCCGGTGGTGATCTTGGGCGGCCTGACCTCGGTGCCCGGGGCGATCGTCGGTGGACTGATCATCGGCATGGGCGAGAAGCTGTCCGAGGTCTACCTGGGGCCGGCGCTCGGCGGCGGCATCGAGATCTGGTTCGCCTACGTGGTGGCGCTGATCTTCCTGCTGATCCGGCCGCAGGGCCTGTTCGGCGAAAAGATCATCGACCGGGTGTGAGCGCGCGATGCTTTACCGCGAGAACGGCCAGTTCAAGACCAGCTACCGCAGCGACCAGCAGATCTTTCCGATCCTGCAGGACCGCATCGCCATCGCTGCGCTGCTCGCGCTCGCCTTCGTCGGCGTGCCGCTTTGGGCCGACGAATATCTGCTGCGCGCGATCCTGATTCCGTTTCTGATCCTGTCGCTGGCCGCACTCGGCCTGAACATCCTGACCGGTTACTGCGGGCAGATCTCGCTCGGCACCGGCGCCTTCATGGCGGTGGGCGCCTACGCCGCCTACAACCTGATGGTGCGCATCGACGGCATGCCGCTGGTGGTCGCGATCCTGGCCGGCGGCCTGTTCGCCACCGCCGCCGGCGTCGTCTTCGGCATCCCCTCGCTGCGTATCAAGGGCCTGTACCTGGCGGTGGCGACCCTGGCGGCGCAGTTCTTCTTCGACTGGCTGTTTTTGCGCGTCAAATGGTTCACCAACCATTCGCCGTCCGGTTCGGTGTCGGTGGGCGCGTTGGAAGCTTTCGGCTGGCGCATCGACAGCGACGCCGAACGCTATCTGTTCTGTCTGCTGTTCGTCGTCCTGTTCGCGCTGGCGGCTAAGAACCTGGTGCGGGGGCGTATCGGCCGCGAGTGGATGGCGATCCGCGACATGGATGTGGCCGCCAGCGTGATCGGCATCCGCCCGATGACGGCTAAGCTGTCGGCGTTCGCGGTCAGTTCGTTTTATGTCGGCGTGGCCGGCGCCCTGTGGGGGTTCGTGCACCTCGGTTCTTGGGAGCCGGCGGCGTTTTCGATCGACCGCTCGTTCCAGCTGCTGTTCATGGTGATCATCGGCGGTCTGGGTTCGATCATGGGCAGTTTCTTCGGCGCCGCCTTCATCGTCGTGCTACCGATTTTCCTGAACCAGTTCTTGCCTTGGTTGGGCGGGCTTTTCGGCTTCGCCGTGAACACCGCGCTGGTGTCGCACGTGGAGTTCATGATTTTCGGCGCGCTGATCGTGTTTTTCCTGATCGTCGAGCCGCACGGGCTGGCGCGGCTGTGGTCGATCGGCAAGGAGAAGCTGCGGCTATGGCCTTTCCCGCATTGACGGCTGCCGCCGCGGCAGCAGATTTTTCGCAGGCACCGCAGAGTGCCTTACGACGACTCTCGACAGGAGGCAGTATGAAGTGGCAGAAGCTAGCAGTCGCCGTCGCGCTCGCCGCGGCGGGTATCGTCGGCGCCGGTGCCGTCTACGCGCAGGGCAAGGCGCCCGCGAAAGGTGCGGCGAAAGCCGAGGCCGGCGGCGGTGAGCAGTTCTTCCCGGTGCTGGTGTATCGCACCGGCCCGTACGCGCCAAACGGCACGCCGTTCGCGAACGGCTATGTCGATTATCTGAAGCTGATCAACGCCAAGGGCGGCATCAACGGCGTCAGGGTCATCTGGGAGGAATGCGAGACCGGCTACGCGACCGACCGCGGCGTCGAGTGCTACGAGCGGCTGAAAGGCAAGCATGGTGGCGCCACCGTCGTGCATCCGCTGTCGACCGGCATCACGTTCGCGCTGACGGAGAAAGCGCCGGTGGACAAGATTCCGATCATCACCGCCGGCCTCGGCCGCAGCGAATCGACCGACGGCACCGTGTTCGCGTGGAACTTCCCGCTGGCCGGTACCTACTGGGACGCGGCCGACATCCTGGTGCAGCACGTGGCGAAGAAGGAAGGCGGCTTCGACAAGCTGCGCGGCAAGAAGATCGCGCTCGTCTACCACGACTCACCGTACGGCAAGGAGCCGATTCCGCTGCTGCAGGAGCGCGCCAAGATGCACGGCTATGAGCTGCTGCTGCTGCCGGTCGCGCACCCCGGGGTGGAGCAGAAGTCGACCTGGCTACAGATCCGCCAGCAGCGGCCCGACTACGTCTTCCTGTGGGGCTGGGGCGTGATGAACTCCACTGCGCTGAAGGAAGCGATCGCCACCGGCTACCCGCGCGACAAGATGTACGGCGTGTGGTGGGCGGCGGCCGAGCCGGACGTGAAGGACGTCGGCGAGGGCGCCAAGGGCTACAACGGCCTCACGCTGCAGCACGGCGCCGAGCCGAACGCCAAGGTGGTGAAGGAAATCCTGTCGCTGGTGCATGACAAGGGCCAAGGCACCGGGCCGCGTGAAGAGGTGGGCACGGTGCTGTACATGCGCGGCCTGATGGCGGCGATGCTGTCGATCGAGGGGGTGAAGCGCGCGCAGGAGCGCTGGGGCAAAGGCAAGGTGATGACCGGCGAGCAGGTACGCTGGGGTCTGGAGAATCTGGCGCTCGATCAGAAGAAGCTCGACGCGCTCGGCTTCGCCGGCGTTTTGCGGCCGATCAGCACCAGCTGTGTCGATCATCGCGGCGACGTGTGGGCGCGCATCCACACCTGGGACGGATCCAAGTGGGTGTTCAGCTCCGACTGGTACCAGTCCGACCAGCAGATCATCAGGCCGATGATCAAGAACGCGGCGGCGCGCTACGCGCAGGAGAAAAAGATCACGCCGCGCACGCCCGAGGACTGCCAGAAGTAGAGACGAGCAGAGACGACCGCCGGTCGGCGCAGCGCGCCGACCGGCCTCGGAGAGTTTTCCATGCAGGCGCCGGCCAACATCCTGCTCAACGTCAACGGCATCGAGGTCATCTACAACCACGTGATCCTGGTGCTCAAGGGCGTCTCGCTGCAGGTGCCCGAGGGCAAGATCGTCGCGCTGCTCGGCGGCAACGGCGC
>JAKANT010000322.1 GCA_021823635.1 Pseudomonadota bacterium | reverse complement strand
CCTCTTCGCCTAGAACTTCGCTGCGCACCGTGTGCAGCAGCAGGCGCGCGCTGACGTACTAGTAGGCGGGGTCTTTCTCGATCAGCGCGCGCGCCGCAAGGATCGCCGACTTGTAAACCTCCGCCAGCGGGACGCCGTCGTACAGGTTCTTGACCGTCTCGGCGAGAATCGCTTCGGGCGACACGTGTTCCGTCAACCCGGTGCACGCCGCTTCGATCAGCGCGCGGATGCGCGGCAGGTCGAGCGGCACGCGGTTGCCGTTCTCCAGCATCGTCAGCTGCGGCTGCGACGGCGTCTGCTGGCGAGCCTTGGCGGCACGTTCCTGGGCACGGCGCTCGCGGTAAAGCACGTACGCGCGCGCCACGTCGTGCGCGCCATCGCGCATCAGCGACAGCTCGACCTGATCCTGGATGTCTTCGATATGAAACGTGCCCCCCGCCGGCTGCCGGCGCAGCAAGGCGGCGACCACGTTACCAGTCAACCGCTCGACCTGCTCGCGCACCGCGGCCGACGCGGCACCCTGGCCGCCGCGCACGGCGATAAAGGCCTTGGTCATCGCCACGGCGATCTTGCTCGGCTCGAAACCGACCACGGCGCCGTTGCGGCGGATCACTTTGTAGTCGGCGAACGATGCGGCGCGAACGCCCGTTGTCACGTCCGCGGCGCGCGCCGCCGGGACCGCGCCGGCACCCGAAGCGCCGGTCACCGCGAACGCGTCCGCCTGCTGATGGAACATTTCCCCTCCGTCTTCCGTTGCCGCGCGCCCGGTCGCCCACATGTTGGATCTGGCCGATTGCGCGGTACTAGATGTAGATGTCGCGGCCGGGCACGCGCCCGTCCGTGGCCGCCAGCCGCCGCGCAGCGAACGCGCTTTGTGTGCTGACCACTAGATATTGGGCCTTGGACCCGGTTGCGTACAAAAAATTGTAGCGCATGATAGGCAAGTGGCGCGCGCAACACAACCGCTGTGTGCGCCGATCCAGGAAAACCGCGATCAGCGCCGCGACGGCAGCAGGTCGGCCACGTGCGGTGCCAGCGTTATCAGGCGAGACCAGTCGAACAAGGGTCCTGGATCGGTCTTGCGGCCGGCGGCGATGTCGCTGTGGCCGCGCAACGCGCGCAGCGGATAGGCGTCGCGCAGCACGCTGACCAGCCGCGCCAGCGTCTGGTACTGGGCATCGGCGAACGGCGTGAAATCGGTGCCTTCCAGTTCGACACCGATCGAGAAGTCGTTGCAGTTGCTGCGGCCTTCGAACTGCGAGACGCCGGCGTGCCAGGCGCGCGCGCGGCAGGACACCAGCTGCGTCACGGCTCCGCCACGATCGACGAAGAAATGCGCCGACACGCGCACACCGGCCAGGACCGCGTAAAACGGGTGCGCGGTCACATCGAGTGTGCCGGTGAAAAGCCGCAGCGCGTCGCCGCTGCCGAACCGGCCGGGCGGCAGGCTGATGTTGTGCACGACCAGCAGTTCGATCGCGGCGTCTGCCGGCCGCGCGTCGTGGAACGGCGATTCGACCCGGGTCGCGCCGGCCAGCCAGCCCTCGGCATCGACGGCGCCGAGCACCGCTTTCACTTCAGTCCGAGCCGCTGCATGCGGTAGCGCAGTTGCCGGAACGTGATGCCGAGCAGTTGCGCCGCCGCCGTGCGGTTGTTGCGGGTCTTGGCGAGCGCGGCGCGGATCGCGTCGGCCTCGGTACGGTCCAGGTATGCGACCAGATCGGAAGGAACGCCGTCGATCAGCACGTAACCGGCGGACGACGCCTGCGCCGCCGCGGCCGGCGCCTCGGGCTCGAGCAACAGATCGACCTCGCCTACCGGCAGCATCAGGTCGATCGGCTCGAGCGTGCCGCTGCCCGCCAGCGCCAACGCGCGTTCGAGTACGTTTTCCAGCTCGCGCACGTTGCCGGGAAAGTGGTAGTTCTTGAGCGCCGCCTCGGCCGCCGGCGACAAGGTCACCGGCCCGACGTCGTTACGGGCCGCAAGTCGCTGCAAGATGGCGCGCGCGATCGGTACGATGTCGTCGGCGCGGCTGCGCAGGCTCGGCACGCGCAGCTCGATCACGTTCAGCCGGTAATAAAGATCCTGACGAAAGCGGCCGCCGGCGACCAGCTTCGCCAGGTCCTGATGCGTGGCGCTCAGGATGCGCACGTCGACTGGCTCTTCGACCGTGGCGCCCACCTTGCGTACGCGCCGTTCCTGGATCGCGCGCAGCAGTTTCACCTGCATCGGCAGCGGCAACTCGGCCACTTCGTCCAGGAACAACGTGCCGCCGGCGGCGGCCTGGAAAAACCCGTCGCGGTCGCGGTCGGCGCCGGTGAAAGCGCCCTTTTTGTAGCCGAAGAACTCGGCTTCCATCAGCGCCTCCGGGATCGCGCCGCAGTTCACCGCCACGAACGGCGCCGCGCCGCGCGCCGACAGCTCGTGGATGGCGCGCGCAACCAGCTCCTTGCCGCAGCCCGACTCGCCGAAGATCGCCACCGGCGCCATGCTGTGCGCGAGCCTGGCGATCATCGAGCGCAACTGGCGCATCGCCGCCGAATCGCCGATCAGCCGTGCCATCGCGCCGGTTGCGGTCGGCCCGCTGCGTTGGTCAGCGTTCTCGGGCGGCTGGCGCAGCGCCGATCGCACCAGCAGGCGCAACTGCTCGAGATCGACCGGCTTGGTCAGATAATCGAAGGCGCCGGCCTTGAGCGCCGCCACCGCGTTCTCGGCGCTGCCGAACGCGGTGATGACCGCGACCGGCGGTCCGTTGCTGGCGGCCAGATCGCGCACCAGGTCCAGTCCGACGCCATCGGGCAGCCGCATGTCGGTAAGCGCGAGCGCATAGCGTTTGCGCGCCAGCAGCTCCCGCGCCTGCGCCAGCGAGTCCGCGGTGTCGACGTCGAGGCCGAGCCGCACCAGGGTGAGCGCAAGCAACTCGCGCAGATCGGCTTCGTCGTCCACGACCAGCACCGCCGGCGGGCGGCGTGCGGTCTCGGCGCCGGGGGGCTCAGTCATCGTGCGGGAATCGTATCGAGGAAGCCACCGGCTTCGGCGGCCACACCGGCGCGGGCGAAGCGCAGCACGAAGCCTTCGCGCACGCCGCCGTCGAGCCATCGCCGTGCCGCGTACGCCAGCTCGCAACGGTTGGCCAGACAGAATTCGCGCGCGATGTACAGACCGAGCCCGGTGCCGCGCACATGGGTGGTGTAGAAGGGTTCGAACAGCGCGGCGCGCGCTTCGGGTCCGACGCCGGGACCGTCGTCGAACACCCACAGCAGCACGCGCCCGCCGTCGTCGGCAGCGCGTTCGCCGATCACCTGCACGCTGCCTGGCCGACCGCTCGCATAGCGCAGCGCGTTATCGACGAGGTTGAAAAGGATCTGCCGCAGGTGCGATCGCTCGAACTTGACGGTCAGCCCGGCCGCGACCTCCAACCGCACGC
>JAKANT010000321.1 GCA_021823635.1 Pseudomonadota bacterium | reverse complement strand
TACGCGGCCGCATCCAGGCCACCTGCGGCGACGACGAAATGCGACCACGCGTCGGCGCTGTCGATCGGCAGCAGCGTATGGTCGAGGTCGAACAGGGCGAGCTTCATCGGCCGGCGGATTCTACGGACCGCCGCCGGCCAGCCATTCGCGCGCCAGCGCCAGCGTCAGCGCGCGCTTGCGCGCCAACGCCCACGCGTCCAGCGCTTCGAGCGCCGCCACCAGCGTACGCATGTCGCGCGGCAGTTGCGTCAGCAGGAACGGAATCACGTCGGGGTCGCAGCGCAGGCCGCGGCCGGCGGCGTGCGCGGCGAGGGCGGCCGCCTTCTCGTCGTCGGTGAGCGGCTGCAGCCGGTACACGTAACCCCACGCGAGGCGCGTGCGCAGGTCTTCGCGCAGCGGCAGGTGCGCCGGGGCAGCCCCGCCGGCGACCACGCACGCCGCGCGCGCGCGCGTCCGCACTTCGTTGAGCCGGTTGAACAGCGCCACCTGTGCGGCGGCGTCGAGCCGTTCGACGTCGTCGACCAGCGTGATGCCGTCGGCGTCGGCGGCCGCATCCGGCGTCCACCAAACGGCGCCGCCGGCGGCGAGCGCCGCCAGCAGGTGGGTGCGCCCGCAGCCAGCCGATCCCCACAGGTACACGATGCGCTCGGCCAGCCGCCCGGCCGCCAGCATGCGCAGCGCCGCCACCGCTTCGGCGTTGGGCCCCGGCACGAAGTTGTCCAGGGTCGGCTGCAGCGGCTGCAACAGGTCGAGCGCGAGCTGCGTCATCGCGGGGGCGGGCGGCGCTTCAGGCCTGGCGATAGAAGTCGCTGGCCAGATAGGCCGTCTTCAGCCGTCTGGCCACCACCAGCAGCGCGGCGCTGGCCGGCAGCGCCAGCAGCACGCCGAAGAAGCCGAACAGGTGGCCGAACGCGAGCAGGGCGAAGATCACGGCCAGCGGGTGCAGGCCGATGCGTTCGCCGACCAACCGCGGCGTGAGCAGAAAGCTCTCGATCAATTGCCCGGCGCCGTACACGACCGCCACCGCAACGAAGCCGTACAGCGTGCCGAACTGCAGCAACGCGGCGAGCAATGCCAGCGTCAGTCCGATCGCGAAGCCGACGTACGGGATGAAGCACAGCAGCCCGCTCAGGATGCCGATCGGCAGCGCGGTCTGGAAACCGGCGATCGCCAGCGCCGCCGAGTAGTACGCCGCCAGCGCCAGCATCACCGTCAGTTGGCCGCGCAGGAACTGCGACAGCAGGCCGTCGGTCTCGGCCAGCATCGAAGCCGTCTGCGCGTGCCAGCGGCGCGGGATCAGCGCGTCGAAGCGCTGCTTGAACGCGTGATAATCGAGCAGCAGATAGAACAGCACCACCGGCACCAGCAGCAGCGTGCCCACCGCGCCCAGCAGCGCCACGCCGCCGGCGCGCGCGTGCTCGATCAGTCGCGCGACGATGTCGTCCTGTCCGGCCACGCGCTCGGCGATCAACTGTTTCAGCCATTGCGCGTCCAACTGCACGTGCAGGTCGAACCAATCGGCCAAGCGCGGCGCCAGCCACTCGTTCAAGCGGTCGAGCAGCGCCGGGAACTGCGTTTGCAGCGCGATCAGCTCGCGCCGCAGCACCGGAATCAGGATCAGCAGCAGGCCGAAGACGATCAACGCCGCAACCAGGATCATCGCCAGCACTGCCGCCCAGCGCGGCAGCCTGTGCCGGTGCAGCCAGTCCACGCCGGGCACCAACAGGTACGCGAGGATCGCAGCCAACGCGAACGGCGACAGCACCGGCGCCAGCAGATACAGCAGCGCGAGCACGGCGACGGCCACGCCGAGCCACAGCCCGGCCTGCACGCGCTGCGCGGTGAGCAAACCCATCGAATTAGAATCCACCAATGAACCGAGCCGCGCCGCTGACGATCGACACGGCCGCTAGTTTAGAGAGCGGCCCGCCGGCTTCCTCGCGCCAGCGCGGCGCCTGCGCCGCGCGTGCCTGACGGCGCTGGCCCGACGAAGATGTCCCTCGACTACAAGCGATCCGGCGTCGACTACGCGCTGATCGATCCGCTGAAGGTTCTCGCGCAGCGCGCGGCGGCGGCCACCGCTGGCAACCTCGCGCGGCACGGCCTGGCAGAGGTCACGGCCTCGCGCGGCGAGTCGGCCTACGTCGTCGATTGCGGGGAGTTTTATCTCGCGTCGATTACCGAATGCCTCGGCACCAAGGCGCTGGTGGCCGATGCGATGCGCGCGATCACCGGCCGCACGTACTACGACCGCATCGCGCAGGACACGCTGGCGATGGCGATCAACGACCTCGTCACCGTCGGCGCGACGCCGGTGTCGGTGCACGCGTACTGGGCCGCGGGCGGCAGCGACTGGTTCGCCGACCACGCGCGCGCGCGCGACCTGGTCGAAGGCTGGAAGGCCGCCTGCGACACGTGCGGTGTCGCGTGGGGCGGCGGCGAGACGCCGGCGCTGGCCGGCGTGGTCGAGGCGGGGCGCATCGATCTGGCGGCCTCGTGCGTCGGCATCGTGCGGCCGAAGTCGCGTCTGACGCTGGGCGAAAAACTCGCCGCGGGCGACGCGATCGTGCTGCTCGCGTCGAGCGGCATCCATGCCAACGGTGTGTCGCTGGCGCGCAAGCTCGCCGAACGGCTGCCGCAGGGTTACGCGACGCGGCTCGACGATGGGTCGCTGTACGGCGAAGCGTTGCTCGCGCCGACCGTGCTGTATGCGCCGGTGAGCGAAGCGCTCGCCGCCGCCGGCATCGTGCCGCACTACTGCGCCAACGTGACCGGCCACGGCTGGCGCAAGCTGATGCGGCATCCGACCGCGTTCACCTATCGCATCGACACGCTGCCGCCGGTGCCGCCGGTGCTGGCTTTCATTGCGCGCGAGGCGCACCTGGACGCGCGCGAGGCCTACGGCAATCTCAACATGGGCGCCGGTTTCGCGCTGTACGTCGCCGCTGACGATGCCGAGCGCACGCTGCAGGTGGCGCGCGCCAGCGGCGTCGAGGCATGGATCGCCGGCCGTGTCGAGGCCGGCCCCCGGCAGGTCGTGATCGAGCCGCTCGCGTTGACCTTCGGCGGCGAAGATCTGCACGTGCGGGCATAAGCGCCGCCTACCTATCATCGCGGCATGGCAACGCGTGCGACCCGCGCCGGCAGGCTCGCCGCCGTGGCGCGCGCCGTGCGGACGTGGGTCGCTGACGGCGCGCGCATCGTGCATCTCGGCGCGCAGATTCTGGTGCTGGCACTGTCGCCGGCGAGCTATCGCGCGGCCGGTCGCGCCGCGATCGCGCGCCACCTGGTGGAAGACACGGCGCCGATCCTGCTGTGGTTCACCGTGCTGTCGTCGTTGATCAGCCTGATCATCATCCGCATCGTGATCGTCACCGCGGTCGGCTACGGCCTGTCGCAGTACGCGCTCGAGATGCTGGTGCGCGTGC
>JAKANT010000320.1 GCA_021823635.1 Pseudomonadota bacterium | reverse complement strand
TTCGGTAGCTCGCCGCGCCCTCGGTCGCCGCGCGCGCATTGCCGCGCGCATCGCGCTCGACGCCGAAGGACTCGAGCACCGACGCCGCCGGCGAGACGAAACCCATCGCCAGCAACACCAGGTCAGCGGCGATCTCGAACTCGGAGCCCGGCACCTCTTGCATCTTCATCTGCCCGGTGGCCGGATCTTTCTGCCAGTCGACGCGCGCCGCCACCAGCGCTCTGACGTTGCCCTTGCCGTCATCCTTGAACGCCTTGGTCGTCACCGCCCAGTCGCGGCGCACACCCTCTTCGTGCGAACTGGAGGTACGCAGCTTGATCGGCCAGTGCGGCCACGTCAGCAGCTTGTTCTCGCGCGCCGGCGGCTGCGGCAGCAATTCGAACTGCGTGACGCTCTTTGCGCCCTGCCGGTTGCTGGTGCCGACGCAGTCGCTGCCGGTGTCGCCGCCGCCGATCACGACCACGTGTTTGCCGGTGGCGAGGATCTGGTCCTTGACTTTGTCGCCGGCTACCACTTTGTTCTGCTGCGGCAGGAACTCCATCGCGAAGTGCACGCCGCGCAGGTTGCGGCCCGGCACCGGCAGGTCGCGCGGAACTTCCGCACCTCCGGCCAGCACCACCGCGTCGAACTCTTGCAGCACCTGGTCGGGGTCGAGGGTTTGCTTGGCCCAATTGGTCACGCCCCCGTTCAGCGGCTTCTTGCTGACCAGCACGCCCGGGCGGAAGGTCACCCCTTCGGCTTGCATCTGCGCCAGCCGACGGTCGATGTGCGCCTTCTCCAACTTGAAATCGGGAATGCCGTAGCGCAGCAGCCCGCCGATGCGATCGTTCTTTTCGAACACCGTGACGGCATGACCGGCGCGCGCCAGTTGCTGCGCGGCGGCCAGCCCCGCCGGCCCGCTGCCGACGACGGCCACCTTCTTTCCGGTCTTGCGCTTGGGCGGCTGCGGTACGACCCAGCCCTCGGCCCAGCCTTTGTCGATGATCGCGTGCTCGATCGATTTGATACCGACCGGGTCGTCGTTGATGTTCAGCACGCATGCCGCCTCGCACGGCGCGGGGCAGACGCGGCCGGTGAATTCGGGAAAGTTGTTCGTGCTGTGAAGCACCTCGAGCGCCTGGCGCCACTGGCCGCGATACACGAGGTCGTTGAAGTCCGGAATGATGTTGTTGACGGGGCAGCCGTTGTTGCAGAACGGAATGCCGCAGTCCATGCAGCGCGCGCCCTGGATCGCTGCCTGCTCGTCGCCCAGGTGAACGGTGAACTCGCGCCAGTGCGTCTTGCGCTTCTCGGGTGCCTCGGCCGCCTCTTCGAGGCGCGCGTATTCCAGGAAACCGGTGACCTTGCCCATCGGGTGCTCAGTTCGGGTTAAAGGATTGGTCGTTCAATGGGCGCGGCGCAAGAACGGCCCCAGCCCGCGCTCTGCCCGCGCACGCGGCCGCCGCAGGTGCGCAATGGCGAGGGTGGCGTTCACGTGCACTCCGATGACGGCGCCGATCAGCACCACCGCCGCCAGCCATGGCGCGAGCGGCTGGGGATGGCCGAGCCAATGCAACGCCACGTAAAGCGGCGCCGACAGCACGGCCACCGCAATCATCGCCGGCACGATCCAGGGCAAGCCGAGCACGATCGCGAGCGCGCACACCGCATGCGAGAGGTCCGCATCGCCGCTCGCACGCACCGCGACGACGCCGATCGCGAGCGGCGCGCTGGCGGCGAGCGCCAGCCACGCCGCGCGGCGGCTGGGCTTGCGCATCGGCGGCTCCCATGCCCTGCATCAGGCGGCCAGTTTCTGCGGGGCGGCGCGCCGGCGCGCTTCGTGAAGCTGCTTGAGCGCGCGCCGGTATTCGTGAGGAAAGACCTTGACGAAGCGCGCGCGCTTGTTGGCCCAGTCGTGCAGGATCTCTTTGGCGCGGAAGCTGCCCGTGTAGCGGAAATGCTTTTCGATCAAGTCGCGCAGGATCAGCTCGTCGGTCTCGCCCAGATGCCAGATGGCTTCGTCGATTCTCTCCTGCTGCTCTTGCGAGGACAGCACCGGTTCCAGCGCCACCATCGCCGTATTGCATTTCTTGGCGAAGTCGCCGTCGACGTCGTACACGTAGGCGATGCCGCCCGACATGCCGGCGGCGAAGTTGCGCCCGGTTTGACCGAGCACGACGACGGTGCCCTTGGTCATGTACTCGCAGCCGTGGTCGCCGGTGCCTTCGACGACCGCACTGGCGCCCGAGTTGCGTACCGCGAAGCGTTCGCCGGCAACGCCGTTGAAGTACGCCTCGCCGGCGATCGCGCCGTACAGCACGGTGTTGCCGACGATGATGTGTTCGGGGCCGAAGCCGCGGAAGTCATTCGGGCTACGCACGATCACGCGGCCGCCCGACAGGCCTTTGCCGGTGTAGTCGTTGGCATCGCCCACCAGGTCGAGCGTGATGCCGCGCGCCAGGAACGCGCCGAAGCTCTGCCCGGCGGTGCCGTTGAACTGGATGTGAATGGTGTCGTCCGGCAGCCCTTCGTGGCCGTACTTGCGCGCCACCAGGCTCGACAGCATCGTGCCGACCGTGCGGTTGATGTTGCGGATCGGGCGGATGAAGCTGACGCGCTCGCCACGCTCGAGCGCCGGGCGCGCCATCTCGATCAACTTGTTGTCCAGTGCCTTGGCCAGCCCGTGGTCCTGCTCCTCGCACTTGTAGCGCGCCACCTCTTTCGGCATCGGCGGCATGTAGAAGATGCGCGAGAAGTCCAGCCCCTTGGCCTTCCAATGGTCGATGCCCTTTTTCATGTCGAGCAAGTCGGTGCGGCCGATCAGGTCGTCGAACTTGCGTATCCCGACCTGCTCCATGATTTCGCGCACTTCCTCGGCGACGAAGAAGAAGTAGTTGACCACGTGCTCGGGCTGGCCGGCGAAGCGCCGCCGCAGCACCGGGTCCTGGGTCGCGATGCCGACCGGGCAAGTGTTCAAATGGCACTTGCGCATCATGATGCAGCCTTCGACGACCAGCGGCGCGGTGGCAAAGCCGAACTCGTCGGCGCCGAGCATCGCGCCGATCACGACGTCGCGCCCGGTCTTCATTTGACCGTCCACCTGCACCGCGATGCGGCCGCGCAGGCGGTTGAGCACGAGGGTCTGCTGCGTCTCCGCCAGCCCCAGCTCCCACGGCGTGCCGGCATGCTTGATCGACGACACCGGCGAGGCGCCGGTGCCGCCGTCGTGGCCGGCGATCGTCACATGGTCGGCTTTCGCCTTCGCCACGCCGGCCGCGATCGTGCCGACACCGACCTCAGACACGAGCTTGACGCTGATCGACGCCTTCGGATTGGCGTTCTTCAGGTCGTGGATCAGTTGCGCCAGATCCTCGATCGAATAGATGTCGTGGTGCGGCGGCGGCGAGATCAGGCCGACGCCGGGCACCGAAAAACGCAACTGCGCAATGTATT
>JAKANT010000319.1 GCA_021823635.1 Pseudomonadota bacterium | reverse complement strand
CGTTGGCCTTGGCCATTGCGCGCGCAACGCTTCGTCCTGCGCGGCGGCGAGCAGCGCCAGCAGCACGCCCTGCCCGCAGCCCAGATCGACCAGCCGCGCGCCGTCGGGAATCAGCCCCTGCCGCAGCAGCGCGGCGAACACCGGGTCGCCCGCCAGTTTGCCGCGCGCGAAGTGATACGGCGTGCGGCCGGCGCAGCGATACCGCCGCGCCGCCGCTTCCACCAGCGCGGCGAAGGCGCGCTCGAAACTCATGCCGGCTTGCGCGCGCGGTACTCGGAGAACATGCCGCCTTCGACGTAGCGGTCGACGTCGATGAAACCGGCCCGCCGCAGACGCGCCAGTACGGTGGCCGGCGGCACGCAGGCCTCGATGGTGTCCCAGTAGTAACGCATCAGCTCAGGCATTTCGGCCGCGCGGCCGGCGAGCCGCGCCAGCCACGGCACGACCCCGCGCAGATACAGGCGCAGCAGCAAGGCGTGCAGCCGGCGCTCGGGGCGCGTGATCTCCAGCAGACACAGCCGGCCACCCGGCCGCAGCACGCGCAGGTACTCGGCGAACACGGCGTCGATGTCGGCGACATGCCGCAGTGCGAACCCCATCGAAACGAAATCCACGCTCGCCGCCGCCACCGGCAGCTGTTCCGCACCGGCCACCAGGCGCGGCGATTCGGGCGGCGCCTTGTTGGCGGCCAGCATGCCTCGGCTCGGATCGACCCCGATCACGCGCCGCGCGTCGCCGACGATCGCGATCGCCGCCAGCGCCGTCAGGCCCGTGCCGGTACCGACGTCCAGCACGTCCATGCCGGGCGCCAGCCCCGCGCGCGCGAGCGCGCGGCGCCGGTACCAGCCGCCGCTGCCGAAGGCCATCAGCCATTCGATGCGGTCGTAGTCGGTCGCGGTGCGGTCGAAGATGCGCCGCACCCAGCGCGCGCGCTGCGACTCGTCGCCATAGTAAGCGGGCAGCGGCGCATGCGGCGCCAGCGGCTCGTTGCGCACGGGCGGCGGCGCCGTCATGCGCCCTCCCAGCGGCGGAACACGAGCGAGGTGTTGACACCGCCGAAGGCGAAGTTGTTGCTCATCGCGTATTCGCAGTCGATGTCGCGCGGCGCGCCGACGATGTAGTCGAGCGGTGCGCACTCGGGGTCCAGATCGACCAGGTTCAGCGTGGGCGCAAAGCGGTGCGCGCGCAGCATCTCGATCGTCAGCCACGCCTCGATTGCGCCGCAGGCGCCCAGCGTATGCCCGATATGGCCCTTCAGCGACGAGATCGGTATGCGCGGACCGAATACGTCCGCCGTGGCCTTCGACTCGGCGACGTCGCCGATCGCAGTCGCGGTGCCGTGCGCGTTGACGTAGCCGATCGCCTGCGGCGCCAGCCCCGCATCGGCCAGCGCCATGCGCATCACCGCGCTCATCGACTCGATGCGCGGCTGCGTGACGTGCTCGCCGTCGCTGTTGGTGGCGAAGCCGACCACTTCGGCATAGATGCGGGCGCCGCGCGCGCGCGCCGATTCGAGCTCTTCGAGCACCAGCGTGGCCGCGCCCTCGCCGATCACCAGGCCGTCGCGCGCGGCATCGAACGGACGCGGCGTGGCCGAGGCTTCCTCGTTGCGGCGGCTGGCTTCGCCGAGCGTGTCGAAGACGATCGCCTGCGTCGGCGACAGTTCTTCCGCCCCGCCGCACACCATGATGCGGGCGCGGCCGAAGCGGATCGCCTCGTAGCCAAAGCCGATGCCCTGGCTGCCCGAGGTGCAGGCGCTGGAAGTCGGCACGATGCGGCCGCGCAGGCCGAAGAACACGCCGATGTTGATCGCCGCGGTGTGGCTCATCATGCGCAGATACTTGGTGGCGTTCACACCGCGCGTCGTATTGCGCTCGAGCATCAGCGCGAAGTCCACCGCGTCGGGCGGCGAGCCAACCGTCGAGCCGTAGGCGACGCCGACCTCGCCGCTGGCGAGCAGCGGATCGCCCGCCAGCCCGGCGTCGGCCAGCGCCAGCTCGGTGGCGCGTACCGCGAGCTGCGCCACGCGACCCATCGTGCGCAACGCCTTGCGCGGATAGTGCGCGGGCGGCTCGAAGTCCGCCACCGGCGCGCCGAGCCAGGTGGTCATGCCGTCGATGCGCTCCCACGCCTCGATGCGGCGCACGCCGCTGCGGCCCGCCTCGAGCGCGGCGCGCGCCTGCTGCCACGACTGTCCGATCGGCGACAGCCCGGCCATGCCGGTGACGACCACGCGCCTCATGGCCGCACCTGCGGGCAGCCGCCGCGCACCGTGCGGCGGGGGACGCGGCACGTCATCCGAAAACCCCGCCATTGACGCCGATCACCTGGCGCGTGATGTAGGCGGCGTCCGGCGACATCAGGAACGACACCAACGCCGCCACTTCCTCCGGCTTGCCGGCGCGCCCGGCCGGAATCAGCTTCAGCATCTCGGTCAGATTCAGGTCGCGCGTCATGTCGGTCTCGATCAGGCCGGGGGCGACGCAGTTCACGGTGATGTTGCGGCTCGCCAGTTCCGCCGCCAGCGCCTTGGTGGCGCCGATCAGGCCCGCCTTGGACGCGCTGTAGTTGACCTGGCCGCGGTTGCCGATCTGCCCGGCGAGCGACGCGATCGTGACGATGCGTCCGGGGGCGCGCCGCCGCACCATCGGCATCACCAGCGGCCGCACGACGTTGAAGAACCCGTCCAGGTTGGTGCGCAGCACCGCGTCCCAGTCCTCGCCCGACAGCGCGGGAAAGACGTTGTCGCGCGTAACACCGGCGTTGCAGACGATGCCGTAAGGCGCGCCGCGCGTCGCGACCAGGCGGTCCAGCTCGCGCTCGGCAGCGGCACGGTCCGTGACATCGAAGCACACGACGGCGGCGTCGCGCCCGAGCGTAGCGATTTCGCGCGCCAGCGCCTCGATCGCAGTGGCGCTTGCGCGATGATGCAGCACCAGGTCGTAGCCGTCGCGCGCCAGGCGCAGCGCGATCGCGCGCCCGATGCCGCGGTTGGCGCCGGTCACCAGAACGGTCTGGCTCACCGCATTCGTCCTTTCAGCCTCGGTCTGCGGCCAGTGCGGCGGCGATTCTCTCGCGCAGCACGGCCGGGGTGGCGAACAGCATCTCGCCGGTATCGATTCTGACTGCAACCTGCACCGTGTGCGCGCGCGTCAGCCGTCGTCCGGTGGCGGCGTCCGACACTTCGTACGCGATCTTCAGCCGGGCCTCGTAGTCCACGATGGCCGCGCGCACGCGCAGCCGCTGCCGCAGCCGCGCCGCCTGCCGATAGCGCACCCTCATTTCCACCACCGGCCAGACGTAGCCGGAGGCGAGCATCTCGGCGTGGCCGTAGCCGATGCGGTCCATCAGCTCGTCGCGCGCGATCTCCAGGTATTTTGCGTAGTGGCCGTGCCAGACGACGTTGACCGGGTCGAGGTCGTGGAACGGCACCGTGATCTCGG
>JAKANT010000318.1 GCA_021823635.1 Pseudomonadota bacterium | reverse complement strand
TCATGGAGGTGTTCGAACTCCCGTTCATGACGCGCAACGCGGAGAGCGCCTCCAAGGCGGCGTGGGAGTTCTACGAGAAGTACGCCAGGCAGGAGTTCGCCGCGGTCAAGCCGATCTGGTTCAACGTGCACGACAACGGCTACATCCACACGCGCGAACGGCAGGTGAAGACACTGGCCGATCTGCGCGGCCTGAAGATGCGCGCGCCGACGCGCCAGACCAACAAGATGCTGGCCGCCTTCGGCGCCACGCCGGTGGCGATGCCGGTGACCGCGGTGGCGGACGCCCGTTCGAAAGGAACGATCGACGGCTACGTGCTGCCGTGGGAGGTGATCCCGGCCTTCAAGCTGCACGAGCTGACCAAGTTCGAAACCGAGACCGATGCCGCGCGTCCGGCGCTTTACACCGCGCTGTTCGTGTTCGCGATGAACAGGGCGAAGTACGACGGCCTGCCGGCGGATCTGAAGGCGGTGATCGACCGCAACAGCGGGCTCGAGGCGTCCGCCTTTGCCGGCCGCACGTGGGACGAATCGGCGCCGCCGGCGCGCAAGCAGGCGGTCGATCGCGGCAACGTCTTCTACACCATCCCCGCCGCCGAGCTCGATCACTGGATGAAGGCCGCGCAGCCGCTGTACGACGATTGGGTCAAGGAGATGAACGCCAAAGGTCTGCCCGGCGAACAGATGCTGAAGGACGCGCGGGCGCTGATCGAGAAGCACGGCAGGAAATAGCGCGGCGCCGGGTGCGGGTTGCAGGCCGCCAGCCGCCGCCGATGCGCCGATCGCGTCCGGCGGCCTCGCCCGCGATCACGCCCCGGCGACCCGGAATGACCGCGGAACTTCGGCCGTGAACGCACTGGGCCGGCTGCTCGACGGCGCCAGCCGCGTCGCTGCGCTGGCGGGCGGCCTGATCCTGGCGGCGATCGCCGCGATCGCCACCGCGTCTATCTTCATGCGGTGGCTGTTTTCGCGCCCGCTCTTCGGCGACGTCGAAATGGTGCAGATCGGCTGCACGATCGCGGTGGCGCTGTTTTTGCCCTGGTGCCAGAGCCGCGGCGGCCACATCATCGTCGATTTTTTCACCGCGCGCGCCGCGCCCGCCACCCGCCGCCGGCTCGATGCGATCGGCGCGGCGCTCCTGGCGGCCGTGTTCCTGATGCTCGCCTGGCGCGTCGCCGTCGGCGTGGCCGACATGAAGGCGAACGGCGAGACGTCGATGCTGCTGGCGTTCCCGACCTGGATCACGTATCTGCTGCTGGTGCCGGCATTGGCTCTTTCGGGGGCGAATGGGCTGTACATGGCGTGGTCGCACTGGAGGCAGGCGCGCGCGCGCGAGGACGGAACCGAGTGAGCGGCGGACTGCTGGCGGTTCTGATGATCGTCGCCATGCTGGCGCTGATGGCGCTGCGCGTGCCGATCTGGGTGTGCATGTTCGTGCCGGGCTTCGTCGGCTACTGGCTCGCCGCCGGCGACGTGGCGCTGTTCAGCTTCATGAAGGGGCTGGTGTTCGCGCGCTTCTCGGTGTACGACCTGTCGGTGATCCCGCTCTTTCTCCTGATGGGGCAGTTCGCCACCGCGGGCGGGCTGTCGCAGGCGCTGTTTCGCTGCGCGGCCGCCTTCGTCGGCCACCTGCGCGGCGGGCTGGCGATGGCCTCAGTGCTGGCGTGCGCCGCCTTCGGCGCGGTGTGCGGCTCATCGGTCGCCACCGCGGCCACGGTGGCGCAGGTGGCGATGCCGGAGATGAAGCGCTTCCGCTACGACGGCGGACTGGCCACCGCCACACTGGCCGCCGGCGGCACGCTCGGCATCCTGATCCCGCCATCGGTGGTGCTGATCATCTACGCCATCATCACCGAGCAGAACATCGCCAAGCTGTTCGCGGCGGCGCTGATTCCCGGCATCCTCGCCGCGCTCGGCTATCTGGCGGCGATCGCCGTGGCGATGCGCTTCTTCCCGCACTGGGGGCCGGCCGAGGCGCGCGTGCCGTGGCGCGAGCGGCTGCGCACGGTGGGCGCGGTGTGGCCGGTGGTGGCGATCTTCGTCATCGTGTTCGGCGGCATCTACGGCGGCGTGTTCACGCCGACCGAAGGCGCTGCCGTCGGCTGCTTGTGCACGTTCGTCGCCGGCGTGGCCAACGGCGGGCTGCGCTGGCCGGAACTGCGCCGCTCGATCCTCGCCACCGCGGAGACGACCGCGATGATCTTCATGATCTTTGTCGGCGCCGACATGCTGAACGCGGCACTGGCGCTGACCCAGATGCCGGCGCATTTCAGCGCGCTGGTGGCGAACCTGGCGCTGCCGCCGCTTGCCGTGGTGGCGGGCGTCCTGCTCGTGTACGTCGCGCTCGGCGCCGTGATGGACGAACTGTCGATGATCCTGCTGACGCTGCCGGTGATCTTCCCGGCCGTCATGCAGCTCGACCTGCACGGGCTGGACGCGACCGGCAAGGCGATCTGGTTCGGCATCATGGTGCTGTCGGTGGTGGAGATCGGCCTGATCGCGCCGCCGGTGGGGTTGAACGTCTACGTCGTCAACGGCATCGCCAAGACCGTGCCGATGGGCGACACCTACCGGCGCGTGTTCGTCTTCCTGGGCGCGGATGCGCTGCGTATCGCGCTGCTGTTCGCCGCGCCCATCGTGTCGCTGTGGTTGGTGCAATTCGTGAGGTGATCGACATGTTCAGGCTTCACAACGCGGCGCGCTCCTCGGCGTCGTTTCGCGTCCGCATCGCGCTCAACTACAAGGGGCTGCCGTACGAGTACGTCGCCGTCAACCTTCTGAAGGGAGATCAGTTCGATGAGCGCTTTCGGCAGATGAACCCGCAGCAGCTGGTGCCGCTGCTCGAGGACGGCGAGCTGCGTCTGACGCAGTCGCTGGCGATCGTCGAATACCTGGAGGAAAAATACCCGCAGCCGCCGCTGCTGCCGCATGCGCCGCTGGACCGCGCCTACGTGCGGGCGGCGGCGCTGGCGATCGCCTGCGAGATCCATCCGCTGAACAATCTGCGCGTGCTGCGCTACCTGGTGCACGACCTTGGCGTACCGGAGGAGGCGAAAAACGGCTGGTACCGGCACTGGGTCGAGCAGGGGCTGGCGCAACTGGAAGCGCTGCTCGTCGCGCACGGCCGCAGCGGGCGCTATACGCTCGGCGACCAGGTCACGCTGGCCGATGTCTGCCTCGTGCCGCAAATCTTCAACGCGCGCCGCTACGACTGCCGGCTCGATCACGTGCCGACGGTGATGCGCATCTTCGACGCCTGCATGCAGTTGCCGGCGTTCGAGAACGCGCGCCCGGAGCGGCAGCCGGACTTTTCCTGAGGGCGCCGCTCAAGCCCGCGCCTGCGAACGTAGCGCCTGTGCCAGGTCCGCCACCGCGGCGGCGTAGAAATAGCTGCGGTTGTAGTGAAGCAGCGCCGCGAGGTTGACGGTGCCGACGCGCAGTTCGAA
>JAKANT010000317.1 GCA_021823635.1 Pseudomonadota bacterium | reverse complement strand
CCGGCGGGCAATACCTCGATCTTGAGTTCGCCACCGGTCATGTCGTTGACCTTCTTGGCGAAATCATTGGCGTATTCGTGGAAGATGTCCTTGGCCGGCCAGGTCGACTGCCAGCGCATCGTGATCGGACTCGCCTGACCCTTGGCGATCATCGGCACGCCGAGCGTGGTGGCGGCCGCGGCGCCGAGGAATTTGCGACGCGTCTTGGGCGCCTCGGCGCTCTTGACGCTTTTGATGAAGTCCATCGGTGGTCTCCTTGCGTGGGCTGTGCGATGCGTCCGCGCGAATCGCCGCGCCGGGCTTCGGCGCGGCGGGGCGGCTGCGGACGCGACGGTTTCGTGGTAGCCGCGCGCGGTCGATTCTATCCCGCGCATCCCGGAGGCGGCACAAGCGTGTGCCACGGCGCGGAGCGCGCGCCACCGGCCATGCGCCCGGCGCAACAGGGCGGCGCGCCCGTTGCGAGCCGCCGGCCGTGCGCGGTCGCTAGAAGAAGCCGACCCCGACCTGCAGCAGCTTCTCGACGCGCGGGATCATTTTCTTGCGCGCCACGAACACGATCAGGTGATCCTCCGGCTCGATCACCGTATCGTGATGCGCGATCAACACCTGCGCCCGTTCTTCGGTGCCGCGCACGATGGCGCCGATCGTGGCGCCCTTCGGCAGGTCGATGTCTTCGATCCTGCGCCCGACCACGCGCGAGCTCTTGGCGTCGCCGTGGGCGATGATCTCCAGGGCTTCCGCCGCGCCGCGGCGCAGGCTGTGCGCGGCCACGACGTCGCCGCGGCGCACGTGCTTGAGCAGCGCCGACAACGTGGCATGTGACGGCGAGATCGCGATGTCGATCTGCCCGCCCTGCATCAGGTCGCCGTAGCTCTTGCGGTTGATCAGCGCGATCGTGCGCCGCGCGCCGAGCCGCTTGGCGAGCAGCGCGCTCATGATGTTGTTCTCGTCGTCGTTGGTCAGCGCCGCGAACAGATCGACCTCGGCCACCCCTTCGTCGGTCAGCAGGTCCTCGTCGGTGGCGTCGCCGTTCAGCACCAGCACGTCGGACGACAGTTGGCTCGCCAGGTATTCGCAGCGGCGCTTGTTGAATTCGATGATCTTGACGTTGAAACCCGCGGCCCAGTCGATGCCTTCCCGGGTATCGAGCGCGCGCGCCAGCCGCAGCCCGATGTTGCCGCCGCCCGCGATCATCACGCGTTTGACCGGCTTGTCGATGCGGCGCAGCTCGGCCATCACGGCGCGGATGTGCTCGCTGGCGGCGAGGAAGAACACTTCGTCGCCGGGCTGGATCATCGTCTGCGCCTCGCACTGGATGCTGCGGTCGTTGCGAAAGATGGCGACGATGCGGGTGTCGATGTTCGGAATGTGCTTGCGCAGATCGGCGATCGGGTGCGAAACGAGCGGGCTGCCCGCCACCGCACGCACCGCGATCAGGCTGGCCTTGCCGTCGGCGAACTCCAGCACCTGCAAGGCTTCCGGAAACTCGATCAGCTTCAGCAGGTAATCGGTGACGCTTTGCTCGGGCCAGATGATGTGGCTGACGCGAAACCCCTTTTCGCCGGTCAGCTCCGGGTGCTCTTGCAGCTCGACGTTACGCACGCGGGCGATGCGCGTCGGCACGTTGAATACGTCGGCCGCGATCTTGCAGGCGACCAGGTTGGTCTCGTCGCTGGCGGTCACCGCGATCAGCAAGTCGGCGTCGTCGGCGCCCGCCTCGCGCAGCATCGACGGCAGCGTGGCGCTGCCGACAAGGCCGCGCAGGTCGTAGCGCTCCTGCAGATCGGCCACCCGCGCGGCGTCGGTGTCGATGACCGTGATGTCGTTCGCTTCGGAAACGAGGCTCTCGGCCACCGAGGAGCCGACCCGGCCGGCGCCGAGGATGATGATCTTCATCGAGCCGCGTTCAGTCGCCGTCGGCGCGGTTGTCGTCGCGCGTCAGGGCCGGCGCGCCGAGGTTGGCGCGCCGGCCGCCGCGGCTCAGTTCGACGCCGAGCTGCTTGAGCTTGCGGTACAAATGCGTGCGCTCCAGCCCGGCGCGGTCGGCCACCCGCGTCATGCTGTAGTTCTCGCGCGCCAGGTGGTATTCGAAATACACGCGTTCGAACTGATCGCGCGCCTCGCGCAGCGGCTGATCGAGGCTGATGCCGGCGGCACTGGCCGGCGGCGTGGCGACCGCGGGCGCCGTGGCGCGGCCGGCGTCGATCGGCGCTTGGACGGGCGCATGCGGCAGCGGCCGCCGATCGGGTGTGGGCGGCATCGCGCGCAGCGTGCGCATCAGCCGGCCGCGCTCGAGCCCCTTTTTGACCGCCGCCAGCAGGCGCGCCAGAGCGATCGGCTTTTCCAGGAAATCGAGCGCGCCGAAGCGGGTCGCCTCGACCGCCGTGTCGATGGTCGCGTGACCCGACATCATGATCACCGGCGTGGTCAGTTGACCGTTCGAAGCCCATTCCTTGAGCAGCGTGACACCGTCGGTGTCCGGCATCCAGATGTCGAGCAGCACCAGGTCGGGGTTCTCGCTCGCCTTCAGCCTGCGCGCGGCGGCGGCGTTTTCGGCAGTGACGACGGCGTGCCCTTCGTCGGCCAGGATCTCCGACAACAGTTCGCGAATGCCGATTTCGTCGTCGACGACGAGTATCGTGGCCATGGCGGATCAGCGCGCGCCGCCGCGGCGGGGCGCTTTCGATGGCAGCAGCGACGTCGCAACCCGGGCAACCATGGACGGGGGCTGCTTTACGCGGCGCGGCGCTCGGCGCCGGCGGCGGGCTGGGCGAGGCGGCGAAAGACGATGGTCACGGTCGCGCCGCCGCCTGACGCCACACCGCGATTGATGAGCTCGATGCGAGCACCATGTTCGTCGACGATTTTTCTCACCATGGCCAGACCGAGCCCGGTGCCGCTGGGTTTGGTGGTCACGTACGGTTCGAAAGCACGGCGAAGTATATTCGCCGCGAAGCCCGGCCCGTCGTCTTCGACCGACATCCGCACGGCCTGCGTCGTGCCGCCGGCGGCGGATGCCGGGTCGTCGATCGTCACCGCTTCGGTGCGCACGACGATGCGGCCCGGCCCGTCCGCCGTCTCGCGACCGGCAAGCGCATCGTGCGCGTTGGCGAGCAGGTTGTGGATGACCTGCCGCAGTTGCGTGGCGTCGCCTTCGATCGCCGGCAGATCGGCGGCGAGCGCGAGTTCGATCATCGGTTGCCCCGGCGCCGCCGCGCGCTTGCCCTTTTCGGTGCCGTACAGCGCCGCCACCTCCTCGATCAGCGCGTTCAAGTCGAGCGGCGCCAGCCGCGCCGGCGGCAGGCGCGCGTAGTCGCGGAAATCGTCGACCATCCGCTTCATCGCCGCCACCTGATTGACGATGGTCGAGGCGCTGCGGATCAGCACCTCGGCCTGTTCCGGCGGCAGGCGGCCGGCCAGTTTCATCTGCAGGCGCTCGGCCGCCAGTTGGATCGG
>JAKANT010000316.1 GCA_021823635.1 Pseudomonadota bacterium | reverse complement strand
GCGGCGCGTGCTGTCGCACGTCGCGCTGCGCGGCAACGTCGAGACCGAGCTCGCAGCAGACGACGATGCCGCCGGCTGCGGCTGCGCCTATCCGGAGTCGGTGCCCGACGAGGACGTGGCGCGCAGCAATGCGATCCTGGCGCGGCTGCGCGAGATCGCGCGCGCGGCCGACGGCGAGCAACCCTCGCGCCGGCGGCTGGGCGAGCTGCCGATGCACGCGGTGGCGCGCATCGGCGCGGCCCGTATCGCGATCGTGCACGGCGACGCGTGGGCGCTGGCCGGCTGGCGCTTCGCGCACGACAGCCTGCACGACGATGCGCGCGCAGCGCAGCTCGCCGCCGCGTTCGAACTTGGCGCAGTCGACGGCTACGCGTGCAGCCACACCTGCCTGCGCTCAAGGCGTTCGAACGCGGCTTCGTGATCAACAACGGCGCGGCCGGCATGGCCAATTTCGCCGGCACCACGTACGGCGTGCTGACGCGTATTTCGACGCGCGGGCTGCCGCGCGCGCTCGCACCACTGCGCCTGTACGGGCTCGTCGACGCCGGCTGCTTCGTCGATGCGCTGAGAATCGAATTCGATCTCGCCGCGTGGCTGGCGCGCTTCGACGCGATCTGGCCGGCCGGCACCGCGGCTGCGCTGTCCTATCGCCGCCGCATCGCCGAAGGCCCCGCCTTCACGATCGATCAGGCGCTGGGCCGCACCGGAGCGGCGGCCTGCCCGCACGCCGCTGCGTAAGATCGGCACCGGCGCGTCGATGCTGGCGCGGTGAAACCGCCCGTCGCGCCGCGAGCGGCGACAGCGGCCCGTTGCGCCCGCGGCGCGCAAGGAGACCTCGATGGACAAGCGAAAGCTCGCGCTGGCGGCCGTGCTCGCGGCCGCGATCGCGGCGTTCTTCGCCTTCGACCTCAAGCAATACCTGACGCTCGAATCGTTCCAGGCGAGCCGGGCGAGGATCGATGCCTACTACGCCGCGCATCCGCTGCGTGCGATCGCGATCTACTTCGCGATCTACGTCGCGGTCACCGCGCTGTCGCTGCCGGGCGCGGCGATCATGACGCTCGCCGGCGGCGCGATCTTCGGCCTGGCGGTCGGCACCGTGGTCGTGTCGTTCGCCTCCAGCATCGGCGCCACCCTCGCGTTTCTTGCCGCGCGCTTCCTGCTGCGCGATTGGGTGCATGCCCGCTTCGGCGACCGGCTGCAAGCGATCAACGATGGCGTACGCAAGGAAGGCGCCTTTTACCTGTTCGCGCTGCGGCTGGTGCCGGTCTTTCCGTTCTGGCTCATCAACCTGGCGATGGCGCTCACCCCGATGCGCGCGCGCACGTTCTACTGGGTGAGCCAGGTCGGCATGCTGGCCGGCACCGTCGTCTACGTGTACGCCGGCACGCAGCTCGGGCAGTTGCGCCTGTCGGCCGGTCTGATCGCCGCGTTCGGGCTGCTGGGCGTCTTTCCGCTCGCCGCCAAGCGCGTGCTGGCGGCGATCGAGCGGCAGCGCGTCTACGCGAAGTGGAAGGACAAGCGGCCGGCGAAATACGACTACAACCTGGTCGTGATCGGGGCGGGCTCGGCCGGGCTCGTCTGCGCGTACATCGCCGCCGCGACCAAAGCCAAGGTGGCGCTGGTGGAAAAGCACCGCATGGGCGGCGACTGTCTGAACACCGGCTGCGTGCCGAGCAAGGCGCTGATCCGCTCGGCCCGGCTGCTGTCGCAGATCGCGCGCAGCCGCGAGTTCGGCATTCGCGAAGCGTCGGCGCAATTCGATTTCGCCGACGTGATGGAGCGCGTCGCGCGCGTCGTCAAGCAAGTGGAGCCGCACGATTCGATCGAGCGCTACAGCGCGCTCGGCGTCGAGTGCGTGATCGGCAGCGCGAAGATCACCTCGCCGTGGACGGTCGAGGTGGCCACCGCCGCCGGCACGAGAACCTTGACGACCAGAAGCATCGTGATCGCCGCCGGCGCGCGCCCGTTCGTGCCGCCGATTGCGGGGCTGCAGGAGGTCGGCTATCTGACTTCGGATACGCTGTGGAACCTTCGTACTCGGCCGCAACGCCTGCTGGTGCTCGGCGGCGGGCCGATCGGTTGCGAGCTGGCGCAGGCGTTCGCGCGGCTGGGCAGCCGCGTCACGCTGGTGGAGATGCTCCCGCGCCTGCTGGCGCGCGAGGACCCCGAGGTGTCGGACCTGGTGCAGAAACGCTTCGAGGCCGAGGGCATCCGCGTGCTGACCGGGCACGAGGCCGCGCGCTTCCTGCTGGAGAACGGCGAGAAGGTGATGTTCGCCGAGCACGACGGGCAGGAGGTGCGCGTCGCGTTCGACGACGTGCTGGTGGCGGTGGGACGCGTCGCCAACACGGCCGGCTACGGACTGGAGGAACTCGGCATCGGCACCACCGCCGCGGGCACGATCGAGACCGACGCGTATCTGCGGACGGTCTATCCGAACATCTACGCGTGCGGCGACGTCGCCGGGCCGTACCAGTTCACGCACACCGCGTCCCATCAGGCGTGGACCGCGACGGTCAACGCGCTGTTCGGCCGCTTCCGGACGTTCAAGGCCGATTACCGCGTGATCCCGTGGGCCACTTTCACCGACCCCGAGGTCGCGCGCGTTGGCCTAAACGAATCGGAGGCGAAGCAGAAGAACATCCCGCACGCGGTGACCGTGTACGGCATCGATGATCT
Organism: Pseudomonadota bacterium; assembly: GCA_021823635.1. Taxonomy (GTDB): domain Bacteria; phylum Pseudomonadota; class Gammaproteobacteria; order Burkholderiales; family Burkholderiaceae_F; genus JAKANT01. Next base: position 776 of record JAKANT010000316.1, on the reverse strand, counting down.
CGACCGCGCCATCGCCGACGGCTGCACCGACGGCTTCGTCAAGGTGCTGACCCGGCCCGGCACCGACAAGATCCTCGGCGTCACGATCGTGGCCGAACATGCGGCCGATCTGCTCGCCGAATGGGTGCTGGCGATGAAGCACGGCTTGGGGCTGAACAAGATCCTCGGCACCATCCACGTCTATCCGACGCTCGCCGAGGCGAACAAGTACGCGGCCGGCGCCTGGAAGCGCTCCACCGTCACGCAGGGCCAGTGGGCGTTTCTGACCGCGCTGCAGGGCTGGCAGCGCGGCGAGTACGGTCTGGGCCGGCTGCTGACGAGCGTGCGCGCGCTCGCTGCGGACAAACGCAAGGCCTATGCGCCGGACGCGCATTGAGGGCCGACCGGCCGCGGCCTCAGCCGGACCGAAGCGAATGAAACGCCGTATCCGCACGCGCGCAACCGGCTTTCGCCACGCGCGCGGCCGCGCGCAGGCAGGCGCACGATGAACCCAGGCGAGCGCGCGGTCGCGACCGCAGCCGGGGGTGCGCAAGCGGCGCGCACCGCGCTCGCGCTCGGCATGGTCGGTGCGCTCGGCGAAGCGCTGCTGGCGCGCCTGATCGGTTCGAGCGATTACCGCGCCGTCTACGTGGGCGTGACGCAGCCGATCGGATCGGCCAGCGCGCGCTTCGTGCCGTGGGTCGTCGGCCGCGGCGTGGTGGCGGCGGATGACGCCTTCGTCTGCCTGAAGGGGCCCGAGACCTTCGTGCCGGCCGCCTCGCCCTTGCGCGCCTTCG
>JAKANT010000315.1 GCA_021823635.1 Pseudomonadota bacterium | reverse complement strand
TGCCGCCGTCTACCGCGCGATCGCGGTGCTCGGCTCGAGCGCCGTCGGCCGCGTGGTGACGCGCGAACTGATCGTGGCGGCGCTGCGGCGTGCCGCGGGTCGCTGGGTGGCGAAGAGTTTCCTGCGCTACGTCCCGTTCGCCGGACAGGCGCTCGCGGCGGGCCTTTCGTATGCCGCGGTGCGGTGGATCGGCGAACGTCACATCGAGGACTGCATCGCAGTGCTACGCGCCGAGCGCGGCTCGCCGAAAGGCGGGCCGGCCGGCCGACCTTCGCCCGCCGCGGGGAACCCCTAGTTGGACGGACGCGCGGCCCGTTTTCGAAGCAAGTGCGGCCGCCAGCGCGGACGAGACTTCTGCGATACGAGGACCGAGACCTCGTCTCGGGTCGGTTTCCAATTCCCGCAGGAGAAGTCGATGAAGAAGTCCAAATTCGCGCTGGCCGTCGCCGCGGCCGGCCTCGTCTTCGCCGGTGCCGCCGGCGCCGCAGACAAGGCAACCAAGGAAGAGGCGGTCGCCATGGTCAAGAAAGGCATCGCCTTCATCAAGGCGAACGGCAAGGACAAGGGTTACGCCGAAATCACCAGCAAGACCTCGCAATTCAAGGATCGCGACCTGTATCTCGTCGTCTATGGTCTGGACGGCACCGTGCACGCGCATGGCGCCAACGAAAAGATGGTCGGCCGCAACCTGATCGACCTGAAGGACATCGACGGCAAACCGTTCGTCAAGGAACGCGTCGAGCTGGCCAAGACCAAGGGTGCGTTCTGGCAGGACTACAAGTTCACCAACCCGGTCACCAAGGCGGTCGAGCCGAAACAGATGTACTGCGAGCGGCTGGAAGACGCGGTCGTCTGCGGCGGCGTGTACAAGTAGGCGCGCGGCCGCTGACGGAGGAGGCGCGCGATGCGATTGATGCACAAGATGCTGGCGGCGCCGCTCGTCGCCGCGGCGCTGATGCTGGTGATTGCGGGAGTGGCCGAATGGGCCATGGAGCGGCAGCGCGACGCCCTGACGGAGCTGAAGGCCAGCTACCTGGAACAGCGGCGCCTGACGAACAACGTCCGCTTCGAGGTCGCCAGCGCTTCGGCGCAGGTGTTTCGCCTGTTCTCGCTGATGCGCGCCATCGACGGCAAGCGCGTCGAAGCCGAACGCGCCGCCGTCAAGCAGCGCCTGGCCGACGCCGCCGCGCTGCTGCAAAAGATCGATCTGCCGGACACCACCGACGAAGAAGCGCTGATCAAGGCGGCGAACGCGGCCATCGCGGCCTACGCCAAAAAGGCCGACGATGCGATCGACATGGCGTCGGTGGACGTCAACACCGGCCTGGCGGCGATGATGAGCGCCGATGAACAGTTCAAGCTGACGCTCGACGCGGTGCAGGCGCTCGGGCGGTTCGTCAATGAGCGCGCCGACGCGATGCTCGCGCGCGCCGACGCGCTGGCGGCGGCGTCGCAATGGACCATCGGCGTAGTGCTGCTGATCGCGATCGTCGTGGCGGCCCTGATCGCGGTGACGCTGGCGCGGCGCACGGCGGCCGAACTCGGCGCCGTGTCGTCTGCGGCGGCGGCGTTGGCGGCCGGCGATCTGAACGCGCGCTTCGTCGTACGCTCGCGCGACGAGGTCGGCGCGATGGGGCGCGCGCTGGAGGCGATGCGCACCGCGCTGGTGAAGATGATCGTCGAGATACGCAGCGCGTCCGAGTCGATCCGCACCGCCTCGGCCGAGGTCGCGCAGGGCAACCAGGATCTATCCAGCCGCACCGAACAGGCGGCGAGCAGCCTGCAGCAGACGGCCGCTTCGATGCAGCAGATGACCGGCACCGTGAAGAACAACGCCGACGCCGCCCGGCAGGCCAGCCAGTTGGCCGGCGCCGCCAGCGACGTCGCGGCCAAGGGTGGCGCGGTGGTCGCGCAGGTCGTGCAGCGCATGGAAGAGATCAGTGCCGCCAGCGCCAGAATGGCCGAGATCATCGGGGTCATCGACGGCATCGCCTTTCAGACCAACATCCTGGCGCTGAACGCCGCAGTGGAAGCGGCGCGCGCCGGCGAGCAAGGGCGCGGCTTCGCGGTCGTGGCGAGCGAGGTGCGCAGTCTGGCGCAGCGCAGTGCGCAGGCCGCGCGCGAGATCAAGAGCCTGATCGCCGACTCGGTGACCAAGGTCGAGTCGGGCTGTTCGCTGGTCGGCGACGCCGGCGTCACGATGCAAGAAGTCGTGGCGCAGGTCAGGCGCGTGACCGATCTGATCGGCGAGATCACCGCGGCGACGCTGGAACAAAGCTCGGGCATCGGCCAGGTCAACCAGGCGGTCGGCCAGCTCGACCGCATGACGCAGCAAAACGCCGCATTGGTGGAACAGAGCGCGGCGGCGGCGCAGGCGTTGAAAGAACAGGCCGACAGACTGGCGGCGGCCGTGGCGATCTTCAAACTCAGCGAGGAGCAGGCGCGTGAGGCGATCGCCGCCGCGCAGACGAGCAGCCGGGCGCCGGCCAAGGCGGCGCCGTCCAAGCCGCTGCCTTCCGCCAAGGCGCAGCGCCCGGCGTCCCAGCCGCCGCAGGGCAACGAGGATTGGGAAGAGTTCTGAGCTCCGAGGGCAGGTAACGCTACAGGCACCCCGGCGAGCGCGCGATCGGATCCGCGCCTCCGCCCCGGCGGCTAGTACCACTTCTACCGGCAGCCGAGAAAACGGCATCGTCGATTCCGGCGGCCGCCGGTTTGCCGCGCGGCGCGAACCCCAGGTCTGCGTCAATCGTTGTTGCAGAGACGCGCCCGGACCTTGGTCTTAGCTCGCACCGGTCGCGTCCGCCGGCGGCCGCAGCAGTCATCGACGTGCCGGTCCCGGACGCGTCGCGCTCACTCGCCGACCGGACCGCGCAGCGCCTTGAGGCGGCCGCGACGAACCTTGGCTTCGAGGCGCGCGCGCTTCGCGCTCGCGGGCGGCCGGGTGGCGCGTCGCACGCGCGGAATCGCGGCTGCCGCGGCGATCAGCGCGCGCAGGCGGGCCAGCGCCGCGGCGCGGTTGCGCTCGAGCGTGCGCGTCTCCTGCGCCTTGATCACGATCACGCCGTCGGCCGTGATGCGCCGGTCGCGCCGCGCCAGCAGCCGGGCCTTGATCGGCTCGGGCAGCGACGAGGCGCGGATGTCGAACCGAAGCTGCACGGCGCTGGCGACCTTGTTGACGTTCTGGCCGCCCGCGCCCTGCGCGCGCAGCGCGGTGAATTCGATCTCCTCTTCGCGCAGCGCGAAAGGAACGGACTTCGCGCCGGTCACGCCGCCTGCGCCGGCACCAGCAGCGCGCGGTGCTTCTTCAGCGCTTCGATCACGACGGGCTTTAGTCCCGCGCCGCCGGTCGCATCCAGATGGCGCAGGATCTCGGCCCGCATGCGCGGCTCCCAGAAGCGCTTCAGGTGATTGGCCACACCGTCGCGTGCCTCGTCGGCGTCCGGCATGGCCTCGAAGAAGTCGCCGATGCGGTTGGCCATG
>JAKANT010000314.1 GCA_021823635.1 Pseudomonadota bacterium | reverse complement strand
CTGAAACTCGACCGGAGTGCCGTACGGCCCGATCACGGTCGTGTGTAAAGACTGGTAGCCGTTGACCTTCGGGATCGCGATGTAATCCTTGAACCGTCCCGGGACTGGCTTGAACAGTCCATGCAGGACTCCCAGTGCCAGGTAGCAGTCGGCGCGCGTCGGCACGACGATGCGCAGTCCGTAGATGTCGAGCACCTCCGAAAACGACAGGTGCTTTTCGACCATCTTGCGGTAGATGCCGTAGATCGTTTTCTCGCGCCCGTAGACCTCGGCCTTGATCTTTGCGCTGGCCAGTGCCTTGCGCACCGACTCGAAGATCTTGCCCAGCACCTCGCGCCGGTTGCCGCGCGCCGCCAGCACCGCCTTGTGCAACGTCCGGTAGCGCAGCGGATGCAGGCGCGCGAAACTTTGTTCCTGCAATTCGCGATAGATGGCGTTCAGTCCGAGCCGGTGCGCGATCGGCGCGTAGATTTCCAGCGTCTCGCGCGCGATGCGCCGTCGCTTTTCCGCTTCCATCGCGTCCAGCGTGCGGATGTTGTGCAGCCGGTCGGCGAGTTTGATCAAGATGACGCGCACGTCGCGCGCCATCGCCAGCAACATCTTGCGAAAGCTTTCGGCCTGCTGCTGCTCGGTGGAATCGAAGCGCAGGCGGTCCAGCTTGGAGACGCCATCGACCAGCTCGGCGACGACGGGCCCGAATTTGGCCGCCAACTCCTGCTTGGCCACGCCCGAGTCTTCGAGCACGTCGTGCAGCAGTGCCGCCTGAATCGCGGCGGCGTCCAGCTTCCATTCGGCCAGGATCTCGGCGACCGCGATCGGGTGCGTGATGTAGGGCTCGCCGCTCTTGCGAAACTGGCCGAGATGAGCCGCGTCGGAGAAGCGATACGCTTCCTTGATGCGCTGGATGTCGGCGCTGCCGAGGTAGCGCTTCAGCCGGTCGGTCAGCGCAGCGAAGCTGACGACTGCCGCGCCGGCGGTTTCGGGCGGCGCCCCTTCGGCGCGCCAGACCGCCTTGCCGGCCCGGCGCAGGGCTTCCGCCGCGCGGCGCGCCAGCCCGGCCGGCGAATAATCGCTCGCCAGCGGTTCGGTCGAGGCCGGGTGGGAGGTCGCCATGCGAAACAGCCCTGTGCGCTACACGCTAACCCGGCCGTTTCGCGCTTTCAACGACGGGAACCCGTCAGGTCGGCACCTTGCGCAGCATCTCGATGCCGACTTTCTGCGCGGCAATCTCGCGCAGCGCCGCCACCGCGGGCTTGTCCTTGGTCTCGATTTTCGGCGCATGACCTTGCGCGAGCTGGCGGGCGCGGTAAGCGGCGGCGAGCGCCAGCTGGAAACGGTTCGGGATGTGCTTCAAACAGTCTTCGACGGTGATTCGCGCCATCGGTTCGCCCCTTCATTCGATACCGGCCTGAATTTTAGCCTCGTCGCTCAGCCGCCGATGCCCAGTTGCGCGAACAGCGCGTGATGGCGCGCGGCCTGGCTGGCATAGCGCAGGCGGGCCGCGGTGACAATGGCAGTCAGGTCGGCCAGGGCGCGGTCGAAGTCCTCGTTGATGATTACGTAATCGAATTCGGGCGCGTGCGCGATCTCGCTGCCCGCCGCGAGCAGCCGGCGCGCGATCACCTGCGGCGAATCCTGGCCGCGCTTGTGCAGCCGCTGCTCCAGCGCCTCGATCGACGGCGGCAGGATGAAGATGCCGACCGCGTGCGGGAAGACCTGCTTGACCTGGCGCGCTCCCTGCCAGTCGATCTCGAGCAGCACGTCGCTGCCGGCCTGCATGCGCTGCTCGATCCACGGCCGCGAGGTGCCGTAGAAGTGTCCGTGTACCTCGGCGCTCTCCAGGAACTCGCCGCGCGCGCGCCGCTCTTTGAATTCGTCGATGGAGACGAAGTGGTACTCGCGGCCGTCGACTTCGCCGGGGCGCGGCGCACGGGTCGTGTAAGAAATCGACAGCGCGATCGTGGCGTCGCGCGCCAGCAGTGCATTGACCAGGGTCGACTTGCCGGCGCCCGACGGCGCGACCACCAGAAAGACATTGCCGGCGTAACGATCGGCAGCCGCCATCGGTTTACTCCAGGTTCTGGATCTGCTCTCGCATCTGCTCGATGGCGAGCTTCAGTTCGACCGCCGCCTGCGTCATCTCGATCGCAGCGGCCTTGGAGCCGATTGTGTTCGCTTCGCGGTTCAGCTCCTGCATCAGGAAATCCAGGCGCCGTCCGATCGGGCCACCATGGGCGAGCACGCGGCGCACCTCGGCCACGTGCGTGCCGAGGCGATCGAGTTCCTCTTCGACGTCGGCGCGCACCGCGTAAAGCGTCACTTCCTGCCGGATGCGATCGACGATCTCTTCGCGCGTGATCGTGGCACCGGCGAGCGCCGGTACCAACGCCCGTTCGAGCCGCTCGGCGAGCTTGCGCTCGAGCGCCGCCAGCAGATCGGGCGCCCGCGCGCGCAACTGCGCGACGATGGCGTCGATGGCGTCGCAGCGTTCGCGCAACGCAGCCGCCAGGGCCGCTCCCTCTCGGGCGCGCGCTGCCTGCAGCGCGTCGAGCGCCTCGGCGAGCGCCGCGCCGGCGGCGTCGCGCAACTCCTCGGGGTCTGCACCGGGCGCGGCGACCACGCCCTCGAACGCCAGGATTTCGCCGGCGGTCAGCGGCGCCGCTTCGGGCAGGGCACGCCGGACGTCCGCGGCCAATCGGGCCAGCGCGGCGAGCGCCTCCTGATCGATGCGCGACGTCGCGCCCGGCCGGCGCTGCAACCACACGCGGCAGTCGATCTTGCCGCGTGCCAGCCGCGCGCCGATTGCTTCCCGCACCGGCGCCTCGAGCGCGCGCAGTTCGTCGGCGATCCGCACGGTGATGTCGAGGAAGCGCGAGTTCACCGACCGCAACTCGATCGACAGCACGCCGGTCGCCGTTGGCCGCTCCGCGGCAGCGAACCCGGTCATGCTGGAAACGGAGGCCATGTGGCGCGAAAAGGAGCGCTTATCGTTGCTTTCGAGGACCGGGGGGCGCAGATGTTTTGGCTAGAATCGGTGCGGCTTGCGCCCGCGCACTGAGAGCATCCAACCCGCCGTCATCGATCGCGAACAATGGCCGCGCAAAACAACGCCGCGCTTCCGGAAGGTCTCGAAGTCGGCGGTTATCGAATTGTAAAGAAGATATCCAGCGGCGGCTTTTCGATCGTCTACCTGGCCACCGACCCGCAAGGCCAGTCCGTGGCGATCAAGGAGTACATGCCGGCCGCACTCGCGCAACGCAAGGCGGGCGAACTCTCGCCTTACGTGGCGCCGGAGAACCTGAACACGTACCGCATCGGCCTGAAGTGTTTCTTCGAAGAGGGCCGCGCGCTGGCGTCGATCTATCACCCGAACATCGTGCGCGTGCTCAATTTTTTTCGCGCCAACGACACCGTCTACATGGTGATGCAGTACGAGTCGGGGCGCTCGTTGCAGGAACACGTGCTGCGCAACCGCAGCAAGGATCAGAAGGACGT
>JAKANT010000313.1 GCA_021823635.1 Pseudomonadota bacterium | reverse complement strand
CTGGTGAAGCCGCGCACCGCGAGCACGTTGTGCACGGTCAGGCCGTATTTCAGGCAGTGCACGCCGCCCGAGTTTTCCGCCACGTTGCCGCCGATCGTGCACGCGATCTGGCTGGACGGGTCCGGCGCGTAATACAGGCCGAACGGTGCGGCCGCCTCGGAGATCGCCAGGTTGCGCACGCCCGGCTCCACCGTCGCGGTGCGCGCCAGCGGATCGACGGCGACGATGCGGTTGAACTTCGCCATCGACAGCACCACACCCGTGCAATGCGGCATCACACCGCCGGAAAGCGACGTGCCCGCGCCACGCGGCACGACCGGAACCTCGAGCGCATGGCAGGTCCTGAGCACCTGGCGCACCTGCTCGACCGTCTCCGGCAGCGCCACCGCCAGCGGCAGTTGGCGGTACAAGGTGAGTGCGTCGCACTCGTAGGGTCGCGTGTCCTCCTCGCGGTACAGCAGGCAGTGCTCCGGCAGCACCGCGCGCAGCGCCGCCACCACCTCGCGCTGGCGCGCCGGGTCGATCGCGCCGACGCCTTCCAGCGGCGGCAGCGCGGCGGCTTGCGGTCCGGCGGCTGCATTCATCGGGCGGCAAAGCTAACACAGGGCAAGCTTGTCGTAACGCAAAGCGCGACCGCTCGCTCGCGCCACAATGCCGAGCGGAAGCGGGAGGTCGCGATGCGAAGGACGATGGCCTGCGTTGCATTGGCGCTTTCGGCGCCGATCGCCTGGTCGCAGGACGCGGCGCGCGGCGCGCGGCTGTTCGCGGAAACGGGCGCGGTGACCGGAACCGCAGTGGCGGCCTGCCGCGCTTGCCACGGCGACGCCGGCGCGCTGCGCGCGATGCTCTCCAACCGCGGGGTAAAAACCGATGAGGCCGCCGTTATCGCGCGCTGGCTGCAGGCGGTGATCGACGGCGCGCAGCCGGGTGCGGCGAACGCCAAGGCGCAGTACCGCGGCGTGCTCAAGACGCAGGACGTGCGCGATCTCGCGGCCTATCTCGCCGCGGCGCGCGCCGCCCGCTCACAGGTACAGGACCTTGCCCGGATTCAGGATGTTCAGGGGATCGAACGCGCGCTTGATGCGCGCCATCAGATCCACGGCGTCCGCACCCAGCTCCTCGACCAGGAAATCCATCTTGTGCAGGCCGATGCCGTGCTCGCCGGTGCAGGTGCCGTCGGCTGCCAGCGCGCGCTCGACGATGCGGCGGTTCAAGGCTTCCGCCGCTTCGACCTCGCGCGCGTCGTTCGGGTCGAGCAGGATCGCGCAATGGAAATTGCCGTCGCCGACGTGGCCGAGGATCGGCGCGAGCAAGCCGCTCTGTTCGACGTCCTTGACCGTCTCGCCGATGCATTCGGCCAGGCGCGAGATCGGTACGCACACGTCGGTGGTCGAGCAGCGGCAGCCGGGTTTCAATTGCAGGCAAGCGAAGTAGGTGTTGTGGCGCGCGCTCCATAGCCGCGTGCGCTCTTCGGGCGTGACCGCCCACTGGAAGTCGCGGCCGCCGTTTTCGCGCGCGATCGCCTGCACGGTTTCGGCCTGTTCGCGCACCGCGCTTTCGCTGCCGTGGAACTCGAACAGCAACAGCGGCATCTCGGGCAGCCCGAGTTTGGCGTGCGCGTTCACCGCCTTCACGGTCAGCGCGTCGAGCAGTTCGCAGCGCGCGATCGGCACGCCGAGCTGGATCGTCTCGATCGTCGTGCGCACGGCGGCATCGACGGTCGGAAACGAGCAGATCGCGGCCGAGATCGCTTCCGGCAGCGGATAGATTCTGAGCGTGATCTCGGTGATCACGCCGAGCGTCCCTTCCGAGCCGACGAATAGCCGCGTCAGGTCGTAGCCGGCGCTCGATTTCTTGGCCCGGCGCGCGGTCTTGATCACCTTGCCTTCGCCGGTGACCACCGTCAGCGCGAGCACGTTCTCGCGCATCGTGCCGTAGCGCACCGCGTTGGTACCGGAGGCGCGGGTGGCGGTCATGCCGCCGATCGTGGCGTCCGCGCCGGGATCGATCGGAAAGAAAAGGCCCGTCGATTTCAGCTCGTCGTTCAACTGTTTGCGCGTCACGCCCGGCTGCACGGTGACGGTGAGGTCGTCCGCATCGACCGCCAGCACACGGTTCATCCGCGTCATGTCGACGCTCACGCCGCCCTGCACCGCGAGCAGGTGGCCTTCCAGCGAAGAGCCGACGCCGAAAGGGATCACCGGCACCCGGTACTCGCCGGCCAGTCGCACCAGCGCCGCCACGTCCTCGGTCGATTCCGCGAACAGCACCGCGTCGGGCGGGATCGGCGCATAGGCCGACTCGTCGCGGCCGTGGTGTTCGCACACGGCGGCGGTGAACGAGACCTTGGCGCCGAAGGCCGACTTCAGCCGTTCGGTGAAACCTTGCGGCAGCGGCCGGCGCAGGGCGGTGAGCGAGGCAGGGGCGTTCATAATCGGCTCTCCCTTGTTTTGCAGGCAATCTTAGGCCATGGGCAAGCGGCTCACCGCGATCGCCACTCGCACCGGCGACGACGGCACCACGGGGCTCGGCGACGGCTCGCGCACGCGCAAGGACAGCCTGCGCATCCGCGCGCTGGGGGAGATCGACGAACTGAATTCGTTCATCGGCCTGCTGCTCACGGAGCCGATGCCGGACGAGGTGCGCGCCGATCTGGCCGACATCCAGCACGACCTGTTCGATCTGGGCGGCGAGCTGTGCATCCCCGGCCATTCGATGATCCGGGACGAGCAGGTCGCGCGGCTCGATGCGCGGCTGGCGCATTACAACGCCACCCTGCCGCGGCTGGCCGAATTCATCCTGCCGGGCGGCAGCCGCGCCGCGGCGCTCGCGCACGTGTGCCGCGCGGTGTGCCGGCGCGCCGAGCGCGCGGTGGTCGAACTGGCGAACCACGAAGCGGTCAACGCCCCGCCGCGGCAGTATCTGAACCGGCTGTCGGACCTGCTGTTCGTGCTGGCGCGCGTGCTGAACCGCGCCGCCGGCGGCGCCGACGTGCTGTGGCAGCCGCGCAAGACGCAGAGCGGATGATGCGCGGGTTCGCGATGGCAGCGGCCAGGCACGGGGCGCCGGCCCACGGCGCATGCGGATGGCAGTGAAACGCGGCGTGCTGCACCAGCCCGTCGCCGCCGCGCTCGGCGCCGCGCTGCTCGGTGCGGCCGTTGCGGCCGAGCCGACGCCGGTGCCGATCTTGGAGGCGGCCGCGATCGAGGCGCGCTGCCCGCAGGAGTTGGAGCGCGCGCGCCGGCTGAAGTCCGCGATGGAGCGCCGCAACGGTGGCGGCATCCTGACCGAGTGGAACCGGCTGTCGGCCTCGGTGCAGGACTTCGTCTATCCGGTGTATCTGCTCGCCAACGTCGCCATCGACGAGGCCACTCGTGACGCTGGCCGCAAGTGCGTCGAGGCGTTCACGGCGTTCGACACCGAGCTGTTTCAGAGCGAACGGCTGCACGCTCGCGTGCGCGCACTGAAGCCGCGCGACGCCATCGACGCGCAGTACCGGCGGGATCTGCTGTAGG
>JAKANT010000312.1 GCA_021823635.1 Pseudomonadota bacterium | reverse complement strand
AGCGCGATCCGGGCAAGCGCGCGCCGATGGGCGCGGCCGCCGCGGCGGCCGACCGCATCGTGATCACCAGCGACAACCCGCGCGGCGAAGATCCGGTCGCCATCATGGCCGCCATCGCCGCCGGCGTGCCGCCGAACTCGCGCGTCGAGCGCATCGTCGATCGCGCCTCGGCCATCGAGTTCGCGCTCGCGCAGGCGGCGGCCAGCGACGTCGTGCTGATCGCTGGCAAGGGGCACGAGGTCTACCAGGAGGTGGCGGGCGTTAAACGGCCGTTCGCCGACCTCGAGTGCGCGCGCGCCGCCCTGGCACGGCGCAAGGCGGCCGCATGCTGACCGTGGCCGAACTCGCCGCCGCCATGTCTGGCGCCGTGCTGCGCGGCGACGGCCGCGCGCGCATCGCGAGCGTCAGCACCGATTCGCGCAACGCGCCGCCGGGCTGCGCCTTTTTCGCCCTGCGCGGCGAGCGTTTCGACGCGCACGACTTCGTCGCCGACGCCGCCGCTCGCGGCGCCGTGGCGGCGGTGGTCGAGCGGCCGCTCGCGGTGCCGATCGACCAGATCGTCGTTGCCGACACCCGTCGTGCACTGGGTCAAGCGGCGGCCGCCTGGCGCGCGCGCTTGCGCCTGCCCGTGATCGCGGTCACCGGCAGCAACGGCAAGACCACGGTGACGCAAATGATCGCCGCCATCCTGGCGCAGGCGTACGGCGCCGAGCGGCGGCTCGCCACGCGCGGCAACCTGAACAACGACGTCGGCGTGCCGCTGATGCTGTTCGAGCTGCGGCCGCAGCATCGCATCGCCGTGCTCGAACTGGGCACCAACCATCCGGGCGAGATCGACTGGCTGGCGCAGCTCGTCGCGCCCACCGTGGCGCTGGTCAACAATGCGCAGCGCGAACACCAGGAATTCCTGGCCGGTGTGGAGGCCACCGCGTACGAGAACGGCGCTGCGATCGCGCGCCTGCCGGGCGACGGCACGGCGGTGTTTCCGGCCGACGATCGCTGCGCCGGCATCTGGCGCGCGTTGGCCGGAACGCGGCGCGTGCTCGACTTCGCGCGCACCGGTTTCGCCGCGGTCACCGCTGCCTACGAGGTGCGCGCAGACGGCAGCCGGCTGGCGATGGCCACGCCGGCCGGTGCGCTCGAGCTGACGCTCGCGGCCGCCGGCGAGCACAACGTGCACAACGCGCTGGCGGCCACCGCGGCCGCGCTGGCGGCGGACGTGCCGCTCGGCGCGATCAAGCGCGGGCTGGAGAGCTTCGCGCCGGTGCCTGGGCGCGGCGTGACGGTCGAGCTGGGCGACGGCGCGCGGCTGATCGACGACAGCTACAACGCCAATCCGGATTCGGTGCGCGCCGCGATCGATCTGCTCGCGGCGCAGCCGGCGCCGCGCGTGCTGGTGCTCGGCGACATGGGCGAAGTGGGCAGCCAGGGGCCGGCGTTTCATCGCGAGGTGGGCGGCTACGCGCGCGCGCGCGGCATCGAAGCGCTGATCGCGCTGGGCGAGGCGACGCGCGAGACGGTCGCCGCCTTCGGCGCCGGGGCCACGCATTGCGCCGATGTGCAGGCGGCGGTGCTGGCGGCGCGCGCGGCGGCCGTACCGGGGGCCACCGTGCTGGTCAAGGGCTCGCGCTTCATGCGCATGGAGCGCGTGGTGCAGGCGCTGCGCGGCGGCGCTACCGCGGAGGCGCACTGACGTGTTGCTCGAACTGTTTCAATGGCTGGCGCAGGACATCCGCGCATTCAACGTGTTTTCGTACCTGACGTTGCGCGCGGTGCTGGCCGCCGCCACGGCGCTGGCCATCGGCCTGCTCGCCGGGCCGTGGGTGATCCGCAAGTTGACCGAGCTGAAGATCGGGCAGGCGGTGCGCAGCGAAGGGCCGCAGTCGCATCTGTCGAAGTCGGGAACGCCGACGATGGGCGGCGCGCTGATCCTGATTTCGATCTGCATCACCACGCTGCTGTGGGCCGATCTCTCGAACCGCTTCGTCTGGGTGGTGCTGGCGGTGACACTCGGATTCGGCTGGATCGGCTGGGTCGACGATTACCGCAAGGTCGTGCATCGCAACCCGAAAGGCATGAGCGCCAAGGAGAAATACGCCTGGCAGTCGCTGGTCGGCGGACTGGCCGCGCTGTACCTGGCGTTCGCGATCGCCGCGCCGTCCACCGACAAAGTGTGGACGCTGATGGCGCAATGGGTCGCCAACGGCTTCTCGCTCGATCTGCCGCCGCGCTCTGACCTGATCGTGCCGTTCTTCAAGAACGTCGCTTACCCGATGGGCGTGGTCGGCTTCGTGATTCTTTCGTATCTGGTGATCGTCGGCACCAGCAATGCGGTGAACCTGACCGACGGACTGGACGGCCTGGCGATCCTGCCGGCCGCGATGGTCGGCGCCGCGCTCGGCGTGTTCGCCTATGTGGTCGGCCGCGCGGACTTCTCGCGCTATCTGCTGTTCCCGTACATCCCGGGCGCCGGCGAGGTGGCGATCATCTGCGCGGCGATCGCCGGCGCGGGCTTGGCGTTCCTTTGGTTCAACGCCTATCCGGCGCAGGTGTTCATGGGCGACGTCGGTGCGCTGGCGCTGGGGGGCGCACTGGGCACGATCGCCGTGATCGTGCGCCAGGAGATCGTGCTGTTCATCATGGGCGGCGTGTTCGTCGCCGAAACCGTGTCGGTGATGCTGCAGGTCGCCTACTTCAAATGGAGCGGCGGCAAGCGCATCTTCCGAATGGCGCCGCTGCACCACCACTTCGAGCTGTCGGGCTGGAAAGAGAACCAAGTGGTGGTGCGGTTCTGGATCATCACCATCATGCTGGTGCTGGTCGGGCTTTCCACGCTGAAGATCCGCTGACCATGCGGGCGCTGATTCTCGGCTTGGGCGAAAGCGGTCTGGCGATGGCACGCCACCTGGCGCGCGAGGGGTTCGCACTGCGCGTGGCCGACACGCGCGCCGAGCCGCCGCGACTGGCCGCGCTGCGCAGCGAGCTGCCGGCTGCCGAATTCGTCGGCGGCGAGTTCACGGAGTCGTTGCTCGAGGACGCGGCCCTGGTGGCGGTGAGCCCCGGCCTGTCGCCGACGGCGTCGCCGGCGCGGGTGGTGCTGGAGGCCGCGCGCGCGCGCCGCCTCGACGTGGCGGGCGAGATCGAGTTGTTCGCGCGCGCGCTCGCCAGGCTCAGGCAGGAGCGCGGCTATGCGCCGCGGCTGATCGGCGTGACCGGCACCAACGGCAAGACCACCACCACGCGGCTGACGGCGCTGTTGGTCGAGCGCGCAGGGCGTTCGGTCGCGGTGGCCGGCAACATCGCGCCGGCGGCGCTGGATGCTCTGCACGAGTGGCTTGCGCGCGGCACGCTGCCCGACGTGTGGGTGCTGGAGCTCTCCAGCTTCCAGCTCGCGACCACGCGCTCGCTCGCCTGCGACGCGGCGGCGATCCTGAACCTGACGCAGGATCATCTGGACTGGCACGGCACGATGCAGGCATACGCGCAGGCCAAGGCGCGCATCCTCGCCCGCGACACGGTGCCGGTGCTCAATCGCGACGATGCGGCCGTGATGG
>JAKANT010000311.1 GCA_021823635.1 Pseudomonadota bacterium | reverse complement strand
CAGCGGCGCGGTCACGGTCGGAAACAGCACCAACATCAGGGCGTTGAAGCCGATCCATACGAACCATGCGTACAGCCACCACCAGGCGCCCGCCTGTTGCATCAGCCACAGCACGACGGCGAGCACCGGCAACCCGAGCGCGGCGCCGAGCAGCGCCGACTTGGCAAGGTCGGCGACGAACAGGCGCGGCGTCATGCGGTTGAAACCGAACGCCTGCTCGATACGGAACTGCCGGTACCAGGCGAACGGCACATCGACCAGCGCCGTAAGCGCGACCACCGCGGCGACGATCGTCACCTGAAAAGCGAAGCCGGTGCCGAGCCAGGCGGCGAGCAGCGCGGCGAGCGCCTGCAGGCCGCCGCCCAGGGTCAGCGCCAGCAGCACGATCGCGCCCACACCCGTTTCGACCAGCGTCAGCTTCTGTTTCTCGATCGTGTAGGCGGCCGCCTTGCGGTGCGCCGCCAGGCTGACACGCGCCGCGAACTGCGCCGGCACGGCGGCCGCATGCGCGGCGACGTGCCGGATCTGACGCCATGCGAGCCACACCTTGGTCGCCACCATGGCGAACAGGAAGAAGACGAACAGCAGTGTGAAGGCGTCGGCCATCGGTCGGTGGTTGCGGCGGGGATGCGAGAATCCGCACCGGTTTGGTCAGCCGGCCCGGGCGGCCGGCCAAAAAATTATGTCACACGGACTCGACGCAAACGGCGGGCGCGACGCGCGCTACGACGAGAACAATCTGGTGTGGCTCGACATGGAGATGAGCGGGCTGAATCCGGACAGCGATCGCGTACTCGAGATCGCGGTCGTGATCACCGACGTGCAGCTCGAGGTGATCGCCGAGGGTCCGGTGCTGGCCCTGCATCAGCCGGAGCGCGTGCTGGCGGCGATGGATGCGTGGAACACCGCGACCCACGGCCGTTCGGGCTTGATCGATCGCGTGCGCGCGTCGTCGATCGGCGAAGCCGATGCCGAAGAGCGACTGCTGGCGTTCCTGGCCCGCTACGTACCGGCGAACAAATCGCCGCTATGCGGCAATTCCATCTGCCAGGACCGCCGCTTCATGGCGCGTTGGCTGCCGCGGCTGGAGGCCTACTTTCACTATCGCAACCTGGACGTCAGCACGCTCAAAGAGCTGGCGCGCCGTTGGAAACCCGAGGTCGCGCGCACATTCGAGAAGAAGAGCAAGCACGAGGCGTTGGCCGACATCTACGAGTCGATCGCCGAGCTCAAGCATTACCGGCAGCATCTGCTGGCACTGTGAGCGGCGTTCGGTTCATCTCGCACGCGCCCCTGCGCTTGGACGGGCAGAGGGGTGGCTCGCGCGTCCGGCGGCGGCGATGATCGGGCGCATCGTCGCGATCGTGCTGCCGGTGTTCGGCGTGATCGGCGTCGGCTACGTCTACGCGCGCGTGCGCGGCGAACGGGTGCGTGCCGAGCTGGGGGCGCTGAACGCGCTGAACCTGAACGTGCTGGCGCCGCTGCTGTGCTTCAGCGCGCTGGCGGCCAAGGAGTTCCGGCTCGCCGAGCACGTTCCGCTGCTGGCGGGCGCGCTCGCGGTGATCGCGATCTCCGGTCTGGCGGCGTGGCCGGTCGCGCGACTGGCCGGCTTCGACGCGCGCACCTTCGTGCCGCCGATGATGTTCAACAACTGCGGCAACATGGGTCTACCGCTGGCGGCGCTCGCCTACGGGCCGGCGGGACTCGGCGCGATGGTGGCGATGTTCCTGGTCAGCCAGTTGCTGCATTTCTCGCTCGGCGTGCGCATCGTCAGCCACGGCCGCGTGCCATGGCGCCAGTCGCTGCGACTGCTCGCCTCGCCGCTGATGATCGGCACCGGCGCCGGACTGCTGATGGCGTTGGCGGGATGGCACCTGCCGGATTGGCTGTTCATGCCGTTCAAGATGCTCGGCGATGCCGGCATCGCGCTGATGCTGTTCGCACTTGGCGTGCGGCTGATCGACGTCAACTTCCGCGCTTGGCACATTGGCGTCGTCGGCGCGGTGGTGTGCCCGTTGGCGGGGCTGGCCGGCGCCTGGCTGGCGCGGGCCCTGCTCGACTTCGACGCCGCCGCGTGGGGTCAACTGGTGCTGTTCGCGGTGTTGCCGCCGGCGGTGTTGAACTTCATGGTCGCCGAGGTCTACCAGCAGGAGCCGGAGAAGGTGGCTTCGATCGTGCTGATTGGCAACTTGGCCGCCATCGCGTTCGTGCCGCTCGGCCTGGCGCTCGCGCTGCGATGACGGCTAATCGGGCACGCCGGCTTTGCGCAGGCCGGTGACCAGGTATCGGTCGCGCGCTTCGATCGCGCGCGGCGCCAGCCGCCCGCTGCGATCGCGCAGCCAGCGAATCGTGAAACGGGGTTCCAGCCGCAACAGTTCTTCGCGTGCCGCGGCCGCGCGCGACGCGTCGCCGGCCATCGCATAGGCGGCGGCGAGCAGCATGTAGTCGGGCCAATCGGGCGCGGAGGCCATCGCGCGCTGGCAGGCGTCGATCGCCTCCGCGTAACGGCCCAGGTAAAGCAGCGCGCGACAACGCATGTTCAGATGCACGCTGACCGCGTCGGACACTGGATTCAAGCGGATGCCTCGGTCCAGTGTCACCAGCGCATCCTCGAAGCGGCCCTCGTTGAGCAGCAACTGGCCGTGCTGCGCATACGATTCGATGAAGTAGGGATTGAGCGTCAGCGCGCGCTCGATCGCTTCCATCGCCGCCACCCGCTTGTCGGCGAACATCAGCACGCCCGAGTGCGAACTCCACGCTTCGGCGTCGTTCGGGGCGAGCGCGACGGCCTGCAGCGACAGGCTCTCGGCGCGCCGCAGCAGGGCGTCGCGTTGCTGCGGGTCGTGGCTGCGGTCGGCGATCACCGCCAGCGTATAGGCGAGCCCCTCCAACGCCGGCACGTGCTTCGGATCGCGCGCGAGCGCCCGTTCGTACAGCGCACGCACCTCGTCCATTTGCGCCATGTTTTCGGTGCTCGGCAGCAGCGCGCGCGCCCGCAGCGCCAGCGTGTAGGCGTCGGCCTCGGCCGCCGGCACGTGCGCCAGCCGCGCCACCTCGGCGTTGCGCAACTGCAGGCGCAAGGCGTCGGCCAGGCGGCCGACGATTTCGATCGGCACCGTCGCGCCTTCGCCGCGCGGCGTCTCGAGCGTGCCGCTCCATAGCTGCGCGCCGGTATCGGTGCGGCTCAACTGCGCGATCACCCGCAGCCTATCGCCGTTTGCCGCCAGCGTGCCTTCGAGTGCGTAACGCACGTTGAGCGCGCGGCCGATCGCGGGCAGATCGTGCGGCTGCTTGGCGTAGCGCGCCGCCGCGCTGCGGGCCGTCACGATCACGTTCGACATGCGCGTCAGCGCATTGGTCAGTTCCACCGTCAGCCGTTCGGCGAGCGCTGCCTCGTCGGCGGTCGCCGCGAGCGACGCAAAAGGCAGCACCACCAACGACTGCCCCGGCGGCTGCGCCGGCGTGCGCAGCAGCAGCGCCGCGGCTGCCAGCAGCGCACCGCCGACCGCGGCCAGCGCGGCGAGCCAGGCGACGCGCCAGCGCTGCAGCCGTCGC
>JAKANT010000310.1 GCA_021823635.1 Pseudomonadota bacterium | reverse complement strand
CACTGGGCCGCCGCTCGCACCTGCCCGCCATTCGCACGCTGTGCATCGCGTACATCGAACTGGTGCGCGGCGTGCCGCTGATCTCGGTGCTGTTCATGGCGAGCTTCATGTTCCCGCTGTTCATGCCGGTGGGCAAATCGCCGGACGTGCTGCTGCGTGTGCTGGTGGGCATCGTGCTGTTCTCGGCCGCCTACCTGGCGGAAGTCGTGCGCGGGGGCTTGCAGGCGATCCCGAAAGGGCAGATCGAGGCGGCGCAGTCGCTCGGGCTGACCTACTGGCAGACGCAGCGCAAGATCGTGCTGCCGCAGGCGCTGGCGATGGTGGTGCCCGGCATCATGAACAGCTTCATCGCGATCTTCAAGGACACGTCGCTGGTGACGATCGTGTCGCTGTACGAGCTGACCGGCGCGCTCGGGCTGGCGCTGAACTCGGACGCCAAATGGCGGCCGTTCAAGCTCGAGGGCTATCTGTTCATCACGCTGATCTACTTCGCCTTCTGTTTCGCGATGTCGCGTTACAGCCTTTGGATCGAAAGCCAGTTGAACCGCAGCCGGAAACGGTAGCCGTTGCGAGCGCCGCCATGCCCGACGACGCGATCATCGTCTTCGACAAGGTCAACAAGTGGTACGGCAACAATTTCCACGTGTTGCGCGACATCGACCTGGCCGTCAAGCGCGGCGAGCGCATCGTGATCTGCGGGCCGTCCGGTTCCGGCAAGTCCACCCTGATCCGCTGCATCAACCGGCTCGAAGAACATCAGGAAGGGCGCATCGTCGTCGACGGCATCGAACTGACCGACGACGTGCGCGCGATCGAGAAAGTGCGCAAGGAAGTGGGCATGGTGTTCCAGCAGTTCAACCTTTTTCCGCACCTGACGGTGCTGGAGAACCTGACGCTGGCGCCGATGTGGGTGGCCAAGATGCCCAAGAAGGAGGCCGAGGAGCGCGCGCTGCAGCAACTGGCGCGCGTGCGCATCGCCGAGCAGGCGCACAAGTACCCGCTGCAACTGTCCGGCGGCCAGCAGCAGCGGGTGGCGATCGCGCGCGCGCTGTGCCTGCGGCCGAAGATCATGCTGTTCGACGAGCCCACGTCCGCGCTCGACCCGGAGATGATCAAGGAAGTGCTGGACGTGATGGTGGAACTCGCCGGCCAGGGCATCACGATGCTGGTGGTCACGCACGAGATGGGCTTCGCCAAGGCGGTGGCCGACCGCGTGATCTTCATGGACCAGGGTCAGATCGTCGAAGAAAACACGCCGGCGGAATTCTTCGCCAACCCGAAAAGCGAGCGCACGCGCGACTTCCTGTCGAAGATCCTCGGGCATTGAGGGGCCGCGGCGGGCCGGCGCCCGCCCTCGGCGATAATCCGCCCCCCGGGTGCGCGGCGTCCGTCCGCGTCCGCCTGCCAGCCAATCAAAAACACGTCATGTCCGTCGCCGCCGCGCCCGCCGCCGTGCCTGCCTCCACCGCTTCGGTCCTGCCCTACGCGGGCACCATCTTCCTGTCGGCGTTCCTGCTCTTCCTGGTGCAGCCGATCATCGCCAAGCAGATCCTGCCGTGGTTCGGCGGTTCGGCCGCGGTGTGGACCACCTGCCTGGTGTTTTTTCAGAGCGTGCTGCTGGCCGGCTACGCCTACGCCGACGTCACGCACCGGCTCGGGTTGCGCCGCCAGACGTGGCTGCACCTGACGCTACTGGCGATCTCGCTCGCCACGCTGCCGATCCTGGCGGCGGAGTCGTGGAAGCCGGCCGGCGACGAGCAGCCGATCGCGCGCATCCTGCTGCTGCTGGCGGCCACCATCGGGCTGCCGTACTTCCTGCTGTCCACCACCACCCCGCTGCTGCAGGCGTGGTACGTGCGACGCTTCCACGCCGCGGTGCCGTATCGCCTGTTCGCGCTGTCGAACTTCGCGTCGTTGCTGGCGCTGCTCGGCTTTCCGGTGCTGTTCGAGCCGTGGTTCACGCTGCCGCAGCTCGGCTGGGGCTGGTCGGCGCTGTACGTGGTGTTCGTGCTCGTATGCGCGGCCACCGGCTGGCTTGCGCTGCGCGCGGCCAACGGCGGCGTCGTCGAGGGCGAGGCGCGCGGCGAGGCACACGCCGCCGCGCCGCCCGCGCTCGGCACGCAGTTGCTGTGGCTGGTGCTGTCGGCGATGGGCTCGGTGATGCTGCTGGCGGTTACCAATCACGTGACGCAGAACATCGCCAGCGTGCCGTTCCTGTGGGTGATCCCGCTGTCGCTGTACCTGATCACCTTCATCCTCGCCTTCGACCATCCGCGCTGGTACGTGCGGCCGCTTTTCGTCGCGCTGTTGGTGCCGGGGCTGCCCTGGCTGGCCTACTTGATCCCCTCGCTCGACCTGAAGGTGGCGGTTGCCGCCTACTTTGCCGGCCTGTTCGTGGCCTGCATGTTCTGCCACGGAGAACTCGCCCGCCTGAAACCCGACCCGCGCCATCTGACGCGCTTTTACCTGATGCTGTCGGCAGGCGGCGCAGCGGGCGCCGTGCTGGTGGCGATCGTCGCACCGGCCACGCTATCCGGCTACTTCGAACTGAACCTGGCGCTGGTCGCGCTCGCGCTGCTGCTGGCGCTGCGCATCGAAGGCGCGTGGCGGCTCGCCGGGCTGGCGGCGGTGGCGGCAACGGCGTACTTCGCCTACGACGGCTTGCGCGAATACCGGCGCGACATGCGCGTGATCGAGCGCGACTTCTACGGCGTGGTGCGCACGCGCGACCGCGAGGTGGACGGCGTGCGTTACCGCGCGATGTACCACGGCGGCATCGTTCACGGCGGGCAGTTGCTCGGCGAGCAATACAAGCTCGTGCCGTCGGATTACTTCGGCCCGACCTCCGGCTACGGGCGCCTGTTCGCCGCGTTAAACGACCTAAAGCCGGCGCCGCGCAGGGTGGGCATCATCGGGCTGGGCGCCGGCGTGGTCGCCGCCTACGGTCGCGCGGGAGACAGCATCACCTTCTACGAGATCAGCCCGAAGGTGATCGAGATCGAGCGGCGCGAGTTCACGTTCCTGCGCGACACGCCGGCGAAGACCGAAGTCATCCTCGGCGACGGCCGCCTGAGCCTGGAACGCGAGCTGAAGCAGCGCGGCGCCCGCCGCTACGACGTGCTCGGCATCGACGCGTTTTCCGGCGACTCGATCCCGATGCACCTGATCACGCGCGAGGCGATGGCACTTTATCTCGCGCATCTTGCCCCCGACGGCGTGATCGTGTTCCAGGCCACCAACCGATACGTGGACCTGATGCCCGTGATCCGGCGCCTGGCCGACGAATTCGGGCTGCAGGCGGTGCTGGTGTCGGACTATCCGCCCGCGAGAGGCGGCGCCGACTACTGGTTGTCGTCCACCGATCAGGTGCTGGTGACGCGCGACGCGAGGCTGCTGGCGCACCCGAGTATCGCCGAGGGCGCCGAACCGATCATGGGCCGCATCGACCTTCCGACCTTCACCGACGCGCATCACAACCTGGTGCGGATACTGAAGTAGGTGCAGTGGTCGTCGTCGACGGACATGGCCGCGCGCCGCACTTCTACAAAGATCGGAA
>JAKANT010000309.1 GCA_021823635.1 Pseudomonadota bacterium | reverse complement strand
TGCGCGCCCAGCGTGGCGGTGGCGTTGCTCGCCGCGCAGGCGGCGGAAGCGGCGCAAACCGTCGCAGTGGGGCTCGCATGTGGGTGGTGAAGATCGGCGGCAGCCTCGGCCGCGATCCGCTGCTGAAGGACTGGCTGGAAGCGCTGGTCGCGCTCGGCAGCGGCCGCGTGGTCGTCGTGCCGGGCGGCGGCGCCTTCGCCGACGAGGTACGCGAGGCGCAGTTCGTCTGGCACTTCGACGACCTGGCCGCACACAACATGGCGGTGCTGGCGATGGCGCAGATGGCCCTGCTGATGCACGGGATCTGTCCGGCGTTACAACTGGCTTCCGACGAGGGCGAGCTGCGGCGCGCCGTGCAGCAGGCCCGCGTGCCAGTGTGGCTGCCATTTGCCGCGCTGCGCGAGGAGGCCGACGAGCTGACGCATTGGGGCGTGACGTCCGACAGCTTGGCGGCCTGGCTCGCCAATCGCTTGAACGCCGAGGGGCTGCTGCTGGTGAAGTCGTGCCCGCTGGACGAAGCGCCCGACCTCGAAGCGTACGCCGCCAACGGCATCGTCGACGAGCGCTTTCCCGCCTTCACGCGCGGCGCCGCCTATCCGGTGCTGCTGCTCAATCGCGCGGAGCTGCCGCGCCTGCGTTCGCTGTTGCTGGCTTGAGCCAGGCACGCGCCTCGGTGCCGCCGCCGAGCGCGGCGCGCAGCGCACGCACGCGGGCCGGATTCAGGGCGCCGCTGCGGCCGCCGTCGCACAGCGCGCCGCTAAAGCCCGCGATGTCCGGCGCAAGTGCGCGGATCGGGCCGGCATGCTCGAGCTGCAGCGATCCGGCCAGGCCGGCGCGCGCGCCTGCCGCGTGTACTCGCTGCAGCATGTGCCGCAGCGTGCCGAGATCGACGCAATCGAACAGGCTGCCGGCGCGCTTGTCCTCGGTGTCGACCATCACGATGGCAAAGCCGAGCGCGCATGCTGCATCGATCGCGGCGAGGTCCAGGCCCCGGTCGGCGATGAACAGCGGCACGATGCGCGCGGGCAGGGCGGCGAGTCGAGCCAGCGCCGCCCGCGCATGCGGTCCCGGCGCGATGCCGACCTTCACGTAATCGACGCCGGTGGCGGCCACCGCGAGGGCGCGCGCTGCCATCGCATCGAGCGCCTGCGCCGGCAAATCGCCTATGGTGGCGCTGATCGGAACGGCAAAGCGCGCGCGCAGCGCCTGCGTGATCGAAGCGATGTCCGCCAGCGGCAGCGCGCCCAGCGCGCCGGAATGCGGGTCTTTCAGGTCGACCACGTCGGCGCCGGCCGCAGCGGCGCCGAGCGCCTCGTCCAGAGTGCGCACGCTGGCCAGCAGCGCGGTCATGGCGTCACCTGCGCGCGGGCGCGGAAGGCGGCCACCGCCTCGCGCAGCCAGGACCACGCCTCGCGCTCGGCTTCTCCGGCGGTCTTGTCGATCGCGATCTGCAAGTAGGCCATCTCGGCGTCGATTTTCTCGGCCGGCAGCAGGTGCAGCCGGCTGACCAGGACCGCGCCCTCGATCACCGCCGCCTGCGCGCGGTTGAGGCCGCGGAAGTCGCCGTGGCGCGCGCTTGCCACCGGCGCCATCGTCAGCACCGGGCGCGTTTCGTCGTCGTCGAACCGCAGCAGTTCGAGCTCCACGTGGCTGAGGCTGTGCGCCAGCCGCATGCCCGCGATGCGCTGCGCTGGCACGAGCGGCCAGTCGCGCCGCCCGGTCACGCAGCCCGCGAACACGCGCACGTCGGTGGTTGCGTTCAACACCGCGTGCCGCGTGGCGAGGACATTGGCGAGCGTGGTGGAGGGTTTGAACGGCATCAGCACGACCTGCTCGTCCGCGTAGCGCACGCCCATCGGCGCGACGTGCGGGCGGCCGTGCAGGTCCACGGTGGTGATCACGGTCTCAAAGATCATCGGCTTCATCGGGCGGTCGTAGGTTGCGATGGCGTTTCAGGGTCGCGCCGGGGGCGCGCCACGACGACAGGTCCTCGGGCGGCCGCTCGACCGCGCAACCCCAGTCGAGCGGTTCGTCCTGCGCGTAGCGTTTGCCGAGCTGCCAGGCGATCTGCGCCTGCGCCAGCTCGAAGCCGAGGTAGAACGCGTGCGCGCCGTCGCGCTCAAGCCGCAGCTTCGGCCACAGCTCGAACACGTCGGTCGCGACGTGGTGGCCGTCGCGGTTGTACAGGTGCACGCCGTCGGCGGCGACCTGGATGCGGAAATTCGGGTCGCGGATGGCGCGCGCGGTGGCGGCGATTTCTTCCGGCGAATCGACGAACGGCCGTCTGGCGTGCACCGTCAGCAGTTCGTCGCTCAGACCCTTCGGCAGCGTCTGGCCCTCGCGCGCCGCGTACATCAAGCGGCGCGCGACGTCGGCTTCGCGCACCGCACGCCGCGCATGCGGGCTGACCTGCGTGGTCAACACGGCGGCGACGCGCAGCTCCGCAGCGATGCCGAACAGCAGCGCGTTGATGCCGGTCGTGTCGGCATCGACCAGTTCGGTCAGGTTGCCGATGCCCATCAGGATCGGTGCCTGCGGATAGCGCTGGCGCAGGCGCTGGTAGCGCACGATCGAGGCAGTGAATCCGAACGGGATCGGGTCGAGGATGGTGTCGGCGAGAAACGGTCGGCCGCGCGCGGCGAGCCGCTCGATCGACGCATACAGCGATGCTTCGTCGGCCGGCGTGCGGCCGATCAGCACCGGCGTCGCAGCCACTTCGTCGGCGATCCAGAGGTGGTCGGGCGCCAGGCTGAGCAGATAGTCGGCGCCGGCGCGGCCGCCGCGCAACAGCTCCTGCGCGTCGAGCGAATCGACGCTGACCGCGAAGCCGGCGTCCTTCAGCGCGCGCACCGCGTCTTACAGATGCGGAAACGGTGTGGCCGGCAGACAGCCGAGGTCGATCACGTCGGCGCCGTCGGCGCGCAGCCGGCGCGCACGCTCGAGCAGCGCGTCGATGTCGAGCATCGGCGCATCGACGATTTCCGCAAACAACGTGATGTCCGAGCGGCTCAGATCGACCGGCTTGGCGGCGCGATCGAAGAACTGCGGCAGGTCCTTCAGTTCGTCCGGCCCGCGGATCACCGGCACCCCGTAGCGCCGGCTGAGCGCGTCCAGATCGCCGCGGCAGCGGCCCGGCACGTAGATGCGGTCGGCGGCGACCGGCACCGGCAGGCGGCGCTCGATCAAGTCGGCCGTCATCAGCGCCGCCACCTGCAGACCGATGTCGCGCACTTCCCAAGCGAAAGGCGGCTGCATCGAGTCGAGCACCCGGCACAGGCTGGGCCGCGCCAGGTGTCCGGTCAGGAAGAGGTATCGGTCCATTGCAGCGACAACTGGCGCAGGCGTTCGTCGAGCGCGGCGCGCAGCTCGGTCGGCGAACACACGACGCGGCAGTGTTCGATCGCGCGCAGCCGCTCGACGTTGTCCAGTTCGATCCGGCGCGGGTGCAGTTCGACCCATTCGCGCGGGCTCTTGGTGATCACGACCGGCTCGGTGTCGCAGGCGAACACGATCGACGGGATGCGCAGCTTGCCGGCCTGCGCGAACATGTTGGTTGGAAGCGTATCGGAGAAGC
>JAKANT010000308.1 GCA_021823635.1 Pseudomonadota bacterium | reverse complement strand
TTCCGATCTACGACCGAGTCGAACCGTTCGCGTCCGTGCCGAGCGCATCGTCCGTGGTCGCAAGCTTTTCCGATGCCGGTCGTTGAAAGCCGTTACCGCGCCCCGCGCTGGCTGCCGGGGCCGCATTCGCAAACCATCGTCGCCGCCAAGCTGGTGCCCACGCCGCGCGTCGCCTACCGGCGTGAGCGCTGGGACACGCCCGACGGCGACTTCATCGACGTCGATTTCGCACTTCCAGAGCCGCCATCGCCAACGGCGCCGGTGCTCGTGCTGTTCCACGGCCTCGAGGGCTGTTCGCGTTCGCACTACGCGCTGGCGATCATGCGCACCGCCGCCGATCGCGGCTGGCGCGGCATCGTGCCGCACTTCCGCAGCTGTTCGGGTGAGCCGAACCGGCTGCCGCGCGCGTACCACTCCGGGGACTCGGACGAGGGCGACTGGATCCTGCGCGCGGTGGCGCGGCGCTATCCGGACGCGCCGCTTTATGCCGTCGGCGTCTCGCTCGGCGGCAACATGCTGGCCAAATGGCTCGGCGAGCGGCAAGAGGACGCGCGCTTCGTCACCGCCGCCGCCTCGATCGGATCGCCGCTCGATCTGGCGGCGGGCGGGGCGGCGTTGAACCGCGGTTTCAACCGCGTCTACGAGCGCATGTTCCTGGCCACGCTCAAGCGCAAGGCGATCGCAAAGGCGCGCCGCTTCCCCGGCTGCGCGCGCGTGGACGCGATCGCGCACGCCCGCAGCCTGCGCCAGTTCGACGACGCCTACACCGCGCCGGTGCACGGCTTTCGCGACGCTGACGACTACTGGCGGCGCGCCTCAGGCAAGCCGTGGCTGCGCGCGGTCAAGGTGCCGCACCTGGTGCTGAATGCGAAGAACGATCCGTTCGTGCCGGCCGCCAGCCTGCCGACCGAGCGCGAGGTGTCGCGCTTCGTGCATCTCGAGCAGCCGGCCACCGGCGGCCACGTCGGCTTCGCGCGCGGCGCGCCGCCCGGCGACCTGGGATTCCTGCCGCAGCGGCTGTTCGAATTCTTCGAGCGGGGAGCCTGAACGCGTTTGCCTGTGACTCGCATCGCGGCGTGCGGGATTTGACCGTCTGTGCGCGCATCCTCTAACTTTGGGCTGCCATGCGGTTGCGCGCCTCACGTTTGATCGCCGCGATCGGGATCCTTGCGATCCTGCTGAACGCGTTCGTGCCCGGCCTGGCGCGAGCGCTGGCGCCGGTGGACACGGGGGCGATTTGCTCGGCGAAGACAAGCTCCCACGGCGCCGCGCAGCGACCCGAACTGCTTCAAGCCGCCGCGGAGCACTGCCCGTACTGCGCGCCGCATGCGGCCTCCTACGGCGCTCCGCCGCCGTCAGTTTGGCGGGTCGACCGGCCTCGGCCCGTCGTCGTCGCGGGCCGAGGCGAAGCGCCGCCGTCGGCGGCGCAGGCGCCGCAGTCTGCCGCGCAGCCGCGCGCACCTCCTTTCCTCGCTTGATCGCGAACTGACGCGCGTGTGCCGCCCGGGCGGCGCACGAGTCAGCCGCTCTCCCCCTGCGCCGCGCGTTTGGGGGCGGCGGCTTCCGATCATCCGAACAAGAAAGGAATTGGCGTATGTTCGAATCCGTTTCATCGGTCGAGCGGCGGCCGCCGTTCGACCGGGCCGCTCGCGCGCCGCGGCGGCGCAAGGGCAGGCTGCTGGCGCTCTCTTATGCGATTTCAGTATCCGCGCTCGCCCAGACGGCGGAACCGCCCAAGGTGCTCGACCCGGTGCTGATCGAGGGGCAAGCACCGCGCCGCGAACTGGCGCTCGACCGGCCGGCCGCGAGCGGCAGCCGGCTCGATCTGGCGCCGAGGGAGACACCGGCCAGCATCGACGTGATCGACCGCGCAACGATGGAAGAGCGCGGCGCCACGACCAGCGAGCGCGCGCTGCAAAGCGCGGTCGGCGTGTCGACCGGCCAGTGCTTCGGCTTGACCTGCTTTTCGATGCGCGGCTTCTCCGGCACCTTGAGCCTGCCGTTCGCGATCGACGGCGTGCGCTACCCGGGGCTGGCGATGTCGCCGCGCGGTACGTTCAACTACGAGCGCATCGAAGTGGTCAAGGGGCCGGCGTCGGTACTGCATGGCCTGGGCGCGGTCACCGGCTTGGTCAACTGGGTCACGCGCGCCGCCGACGGCCGCGAGGCGCGCGAAGTGCTGGTGGCGTACGACCGCTGGAACACGCGCACGCTGGGTGTGGGGCTGGGCGGCAAGGCGGCAGAAGCGTTGGCGTGGCGCGCCGACGTCTCGCACATGGCGGCCGACAAGGGCTCGTCCGGATTCGTCGACCGCTCCGACTACGAATACACGCACGCCAGCGGCGAAATCGCCTTTGCGCCCAGCGCGGCCCTGCGGCTGTCGCTCGCCGCGCAGTATCTGGTGGACGATGGCCGCTGGTATTTCGGCACGCCGACCGTCGCCGGCCGCATCGACGAGCGCGTGCGCTTCAACAACTACAACGTCGAAGACGGCACCGTGCGCAAGGAAATCGGCTGGCTGCGCGCGCGCATCGCGTATGCGTTCTCGCCGGCACTGCGGCTGAGCAACGAGACGTACGCGAACGACGAAAACCGCTTCTGGCGCAACGCCGAGGTCTACACCTACAACGCCGGCACGGGACGGGTGGACCGCAGCGATTTCCTGTGGATCACACACGACCAGCGGCTGGTGGGCAACCGCACCGAACTTGCAGGCGAGTTTCGTCCGTTCGGTTTGCGCAACCGGGCCTTGGTGGGCGTCGATCTCTCGCGCAACCGCCACCAGCGCGACAACAATTCGCCGTTTGCCGCGCCGCCGTCCAGCGTGGACTTCTTCGATCCGGTGCCGGGGCAGTTCGCGACGACCTCGCCGTTCCTGCCGGTGCGCCGCACCGAACTCGATCAGCGTGCGGTGTACGTGGAGGATCTGCTCGTACCGACCGCGGCGACCAAGGTGTCGGCCGCGCTGCGGCGAGACTGGCTGGCGCTCGAATCGATGGACCTACGCGGCACGGGCAGCTTCGATCGCGCCTGGCGCGGCGACTCGTGGCGCCTTGCGGTGCTGCACGACGTGCTGCCCGCGCTGACGTTGTACGCGCAGATCGGGCGGGCGCTGGAGCCGCCGGCGCAAATCGTGACGCTGACGGCGGCACAGCGCGATTTCGCGCTGACGCGCGCGCGCCAGGTGGAGGCGGGCGCCAAGGCGAGCCTGCCGGGCGGCCGCGGCGAAGCGACGGTCGCCGTCTACGAGATCGTCCGCACCGACATCCTGACGCGCGATCCGGTCAACCCGACATTGACGGTGCAGATCGGCGAGCAGTCCTCGCGCGGTGTCGAGGCCGACATCCTGTGGCGGCCGAGCGCGGCGTGGAGCGTGCAGGTCAACGGCACCGTGCTCGACGCGCGCTTCGACCGCTTCGTCGAAAACGTCGGTGGCACGCCGGTGTCGCGCGCCGGCAACCTGCCGCCGGACGTACCGGAGAAGATCGGCGGCGCATGGATCGGTTGGCAGGCGAGCGCCAAGGCGCGCATCGGCGGCGGCGCGCGCTATGTCGGCCGCCGTGCCGCCAACAACGCCAACACC
>JAKANT010000307.1 GCA_021823635.1 Pseudomonadota bacterium | reverse complement strand
TTCCGATCTGACACCACCAGGCCGACGACGAGCGCGGCCAGCAGCAGCGGCGCGGCGAGCGCCAGCATGACGTACAGCGCCTGCTGGCCGAGCGTGATCACCGATTGCGGATTCATGGGGGCGGGGTCTCCGTCGAGGTCAAATCTGGAACGATGCGACCAGCGAGCCGATCAGCAGATTCCAGCCGTCGGCGAGCACGAACAGCATCAGCTTGAACGGCAGCGCGATCAGCACCGGCGACAGCATCATCATCCCCATCGACATCAGCACGCTCGCCACCACCATGTCGATGATCAGGAACGGAATGAACACCATGAAGCCGATCTGGAACGCCGTCTTCAGTTCGCTGGTGACGAAGGCCGGAATCACCACGCGCAGCGGCAACTGCGCCGGCTCGGCGACCGTCTGGCCCTTTTCTTCCAGCCGCGCCATGCGCGCGAACAGCTCCAGATCCGCCGCGCGCGTGTGCTTAAGCATGAATTCCTTCAGCGGCGCGCCGCCGGCGGCGAGCGCCTGCTCGAAGCCGAGCTTGTTGTCGCGAAACGGCACGTAGGCGCTGTCGTGGACGCGATCGAACGTCGGCCCCATCACGAACAGCGTCAGAAACAGCGCGAGCCCGATCAGCACCTGGTTCGGCGGCGTCGTTTGCGTGCCCAGTGCCATGCGCAGCAGTGACAGCACGATGATGATGCGGGTGAAGCTGGTCATCATCAGCAGCACCGCCGGCAGGAAAGTGAGCAGGGTGAAGACGAGCAGCGTCTGCACCGGCACCGAGTACACCGTGCCGCCGCCTGCCGCCGGTGCGGCCGTGACTTGTAGAGGACTCGTCTGCGCCAGCGCCGCCCCGGCGACCAACAGCAAAAATGGGGTCAGCAAAAATGGGGTCAGACACCATTTTCCGCGCATGGGGGCTACCTCTGACGCAGCGCGGAGAAAAGCGAACCGAACGCCGCCGGTTGGGCCGCTTCGAGACCCTGCAGCGGTTTCGGCAGCGTGCCGAGGCGGGTGATCGCGTGCGCGGTCACGCCGAGCACGAGCAGGCGCTCGCCGGCTTCGACGACGACCAGCCGCTCGCGTGCGCCAAGCGGCAGCTGCGCCACCACGCGCAGGGCCGCCGATGCCTGCACCGGCGCCGCGCCGAGCCGCTTCAGCAGCCACACCGCGAGCGGAATCAACGCGAGCACGAACGCGAGCGTCAGCGCGAGCGGCAGCAGCGACGGGCCCGCAGCCGGCGTCTGCGCGAACGCCGGCGCCGCGAACCAGCCGAACACCGCCAGCGCGCGTCGGCCGACGCTCATCGATGCAATCTCCGCATCCGCTCGCTGGGCGTGACGATGTCGGTGAGCCGGATGCCGAACTTTTCGTTGACGACCACCACCTCGCCCTGCGCGATCAGGCAGCCGTTCACCAGCACGTCCATCGGCTCGCCGGCCAGCGCATCGAGCTCAATCACCGAGCCCTGCGCCAGTTGCAGGATGTGCTTGATCGGGATCTTGGTGCGTCCCAGCTCGACGGTCAGCGTGACCGGGATGTCGAGGATCAAATCGAGATCCTGCGCGCCGTCGCCGGCCGGTGCGCCCGGCGTCAGCCGCGTGAAGATGTTGGCCGGCTGCGCCGCGGTCTCGATCGCCGTCTCCCCCGCAGCCGCCTGCTGTTCGGCCATCGCCGCAGCCCAATCGTCGTTTTCCTGTGTCATAAGGCGGTTCCGGTAACGCTCATGGTTCGTTGCTGCCGACGGCGGGGCCTTCCGCCGAATGCGAATACTTCAGCAGCCGCTCGATGCGGATCGCGGTGTGGCCGTTCATGCTGCCAAAGCGGCACTCCATCACCGGCACGCCGTCGACCTTGGCCGGCACGATCTCTTTCAGCGTGAGCGGGATGAAATCGCCGACGCGCAGTTTCAGCAGTTCGCCGATCGTGATCTGTGTCTGCGCCAACTCGGCCACCAGCTCGACGTCGGCGGCCTGCACCTGCTGCGTCAGTTGCTTGATCCAGCGCCGGTCCGGCTCCTGGCCGTCGCCCTGCACGCTCGAGTAGAGCAGGTCGCGGATCGGCTCCAGCGACGCGTACGGAAAGCAGATGTGGATCTCGCCGCCGGAATCGCCGATCTCGACGTTGAACGTGGTGGCGACCACGATCTCCGACGGCGAGGCGATGTTGGCGAACTGCGTGTGCATCTCGGAGCGCTGGTACTGGAAGTTGAAGCGGAACAGCGCGCCCCATGCCTTCGTGTACTCGGCCAGCGCTACTTCCATCAAGCGCTGGATGATGCGCTGCTCCGTCGGCGAGAAGTCGCGCCCCTCGATGCGCATGTGCAGCTTGCCGCTGCCGCCGAACAGGTTGTCGATCACGCAGAACACCAGGTTCGGGTCGAAGATGAACAGGGCCGATCCGCGCAGCGGCGCCACCGAGACGATGTTGATGTTGGTCGGCACGACGATGTCGCGCAGGAACTGCGAGTACTTGATCACGCGCACCGGCCCGACCGACATCTCCGGGCTGCGGCGGATGAAGTTGAACAGACCCAGTCGCAGGTTGCGCGCGAAGCGCTCGTTGACGATCTCCAGCGTGGGCATGCGCCCGCGCACGATGCGCTCCTGGCTGGCCAGATCGTAGTTGCGGATGCCGCCGGTCGCTTCTTCGCGCGCGAGCTTCTGGCTCTCGCCGGTGACGCCTTCCAGCAGGGCGTCGACTTCGTCCTGGGACAGGAACTGCTCAGCCATCGGGGTCGTCGCTGCGCGGCCGTGCCTGGGCGGCCGCGCTCATTGCACGATGATGTGGGTGAAGTTCACGCTCTGCACGCCGCCGGCGGCAGGGGTGCCCTCCAGCGTCTTGTTGGCGGCGGCGACGATCTCGCCGGCCAGCCGCTCCTTGCCTTCGCGCGTGGCGACGTCCTTCGCTTCCTTGGAGCCGAGCAGCAGCAGCACCTCGTTGCGCACCGCCGGCATCATCGTCTTCAGCATCTCGCCGGCGGCGGCGTCCTTGACTTCGGCCACCAGCTTCATCTGGATGAAGCGGTCGGCCTCGGTGTCGCGCAGGTTGGCCGTGAACATGTCCAGCTCGACGAACACCGGCGCGCCGGTGCGTTTCTTTTTCTTTTTCTTCACAACGTCCTTCGCCGCCTTGTCGGCCGGCTCTTCGGCCTGCTCATCGGCGTCGGCGACCTCGGCCGGTTCTTTCTTGCCCAGCATGAAATAGGCCGCAGCGCCGCCGCCCCCGCCCAGCAGCGCCAGCGCCGCGGCGACGATCACGATCAGCTTGGTCTTGTTCGGCTTCGCCGCCGCGGGCGCCGCCTCGCTCTTCGCTTCGCTTGCCGCCATGCCTTCCTCGAGTCGCGTTGTGGCCGCGCGCGGGCGCGGCCCTTCGGACGAATGATCGGAAAACTTGAGGGTCGCCGATTGCGCGATAAGCGGGCGAAAGCCGACGGGTGTGGCCGCTAAGCGACGACGTCGATCAGTCCGACGCGACGGCGCGGTGCGTCCGCCACCGCGCCGATCGCCGCGTGCGGCGCGGCCGGCGCGGCGAGCGCCGCGCGCGCGGGCGTGGCGGCGCGAGCGTATTCGCGCCGCGGCTGATCGTTGACC
>JAKANT010000306.1 GCA_021823635.1 Pseudomonadota bacterium | reverse complement strand
AGTCGAAGGTAAACCGCACCCAGGTGTACTTGCCGAGGTTTGGTTCCAGGATCCGCGCCCGCTCCCACGCCCCACCGTCGATCCGGTATTCGACGCGACGGATCCCGTGCTGCGGCGCCCATGCGTAGCCAAGCATTGGCTGGCGGCCAGCCTTCAGGATGGGCCACTCGCCGCGCTTGAGCGGATAGTTCGGCGGAATGCTGGGTGACTTCTCGAGCACCAACGGCACCGTCAGCGTGGTCTTGATCGGCATCCAGGTGACCATCGGGCCCTTGACGTCTTCTTTCGTCACACCGATGAATTCGTCGCTCGGCTCGATCGCCGGCGCTGGATAGTCGGGACCGATGTAGACCTCGCCGCGCGTATTCAGCCGGCACCAGTGCCGGTGTCTGTCGATTCGGATTTCCGTCAGCCACTTGATCCAGGCGGTCCCGCCCCAGCCGGGCACGATCAGGCGCACGGGGGCGCCGTGATCGGGCGTTAGCTCATTCCCATTCATCCGGTAGCAGACGCCGATGTCGTCGCCACGCGCAAACAGTTCGGCCGCAGGGATGGGACGCCCCATGTCGCCGCCGTCCACGCCAGACCAGACCAGTGCTGATCGCGCCTCGCGCGATACGCCGGCTCGCTCAAGCAGCTCGCCGATGGGCACGTACTGCCATTCGGCCTGACCAATAGCACCCATCACCCAGTTGCCGCCGGTGACGTCCTTCATGTCCTGCTGTTCCCAGAACAGCGTGCGCGCGTTGCCGTGGCATTCGAGCGTCGCGATGAGGGTGCGAGACGGCATCCGTATCAATTGTTCATAGGTGATCTCGAGCGGTCTCGCGACCGCGTTGCCATGAATCTTTAGCTTCCACGCGTTGCGCGCAAGCTCCGGCTTCTGCTCAGCCGTGGGGGTCGGGTAGTGGTTGCGGATGTAGAACTCCTCGACCGGCGTCATGAAAGTAGAGAAATTCCAATACGCGCCGCTTCGCACCGTGGCGCCGATGTTCACAAGACGCGAGTCGTCCTTCACAAAGACTCGCCGTGCGCCAGGCGCCGCGGCCGCTGCCGCTGCGAGCGGCACCGGCGCGGGCGCAGGTGCCCTGGGCGGAACGGGCCCCCCTCCTGTCTGGGCGCAACCGGAAAGCGATGGCGCGCCCGCAACCGCAGCGCCAAACGCGGCGGCCGATACGAAAAAGCGGCGCCGCGACAGCCGCGGATCCTGCGTCAGAGCTTCACGCATCAGAGCTTGCTCGGCGCGCGCGAGGTCTTTCGTCGATGACGTCTCTGCCATGGCCTCCTCCAGAAATGCCACCGCTCCGATGGTGCAAGCCACGTGCCAGCCAATCCGGCCGCGTGAAGGATTTGTTTTGTTACGAATCCGTAACAAGGGAACCCCGCCGGATTCGAACGGCGTCCAGAGACGGTAACGCGCGACGCGTGACGAGGCCCGCGGGCCTGCTCAGTCTTGTGCCGTCGGATCGGCTGCACGCGGTTGACTTAAGCCAAGCCGCCGCATGCGCTCCCAGAGATTTTTGCGGCTGATCCCCAGCGCCTCGGCCGTTTGGCCGATCTGCCCGCCGTGCTCCTGCAGGACGTTTTGGATGAATTCGCGCTCCACCGCCGCCAGATAGTCGGCGAGCGAACGCGAGAACTCGGGCGCGGAAACGGGCGGCTCGTGCAGCGGATCGCTAAAGAACGCCGCCGGCGACAGCAGCGGCGCAGGCGACAGAATGCAGGCGCGCTCCACCGCATTCTTCAGCTCGCGCACGTTGCCCGGCCAGCTGTATCGCAGCAGCAGATGCTCGGTGCGCGCGTCCACCCGACGCCGCGCACCCGGATGGCGCCGGTTAAAGTCGTCGACGAAGGCATGCAGGTAGTGCACGATGTCGTCGCGTCGCTCCCGTAGCGGCGGGATGCGCAGCGTGATCACGTCGATCCGGTAGTAGAGGTCGTCGCGGAACTGGCCCTGCCCGACCATCGCCTTCAAATCCCGATGGGTGGCGCAGACGAGGCGGAAACCGACCTTGGCCGGCACCTGCCCGCCCAATCGCATCACCACACGGTCCTGCAACACACGCAGAAGCTTGGCCTGCATCGCAAGCGGCATGTCGCCGACTTCGTCGAGAAACAGCACGCCACCGTCGGCCTGCTCGAGCAGACCACGTTTGGGGCGGCTAGCGCCGGTGAAGGCGCCGCGCTCGTAGCCGAAGAGCTCGGCCTCCATCAACGACTCCGGCAGTGCGGCACAGTTGACTGCCACGAAGGGCCGCTCGCCCCCGCTCAGCGCGCAGTAGTGGCGGTGATAAAGCCGCGCGACGTGCTCCTTGCCGACGCCCGACTCGCCGACGATCAGCAGTGTCTCGGCCTGCGCCGCCAGCCGCGGCATGGCTTCCGCAATGCGCCGCATCGCCGCCGAAGCGCCAAGCACGGTGGCGTCGCCCGGTAGGTGCGGCTCGCACAGCCTGCGTACGCGTTCGACCAGGCGGTCCAGGTCGAACGGCTTGGTCACGTAATCGGCGGCGCCGGCCTTCATCAGCTCGACCGCCCGATCGATCGTGCCGTAGCCCGTGATGAAAATGAAGGGCGGCAGCGGCGCGTCGCTCGGGCGCTCCCGCAACAATCCGAGGAAGACTTGGCCGCCGTCGCCGTCCGGCAGTCGGATGTCGGACAGCACGGCGTCGTAACGGCGCCGCGCGAGCGCACGCCGCGCCGGCTCGCCCGCGCGATGCCAATCGACGTCGAAGCCTTCCAGCCGAAATCGATCGACCAGCGATTCGCCCATGATGGCGTCGTCTTCAATCAAGCACAGCTGCGGATGCGCGCTCATCGACTCTCTCGGTCATCAAGGCCGCGCCCTCGGGCGCCGGCGGCAGCGTCACGGCGAACACGGTCAGACCGGGCCGACTGTCGAACGCGATGTCGCCGCGAAGCCGATTGACGAGCTGGTACACGACCCACAATCCGAGTCCCCCGCCCTGGCCACGGGCGAGCGTGAAGGGCTCGAACAGGTATTGCAGTTTTTCCTCCGGAATGTGGCGGCCGTCGTTCTGCACTCGGAGCGTCAGGCCGCCCGCGCTGCCGATCACCGACAGCGTGATCCTGCCGCCGACATCGATCGCATGCGCGGCGTTCAAAAGCAGGTTCAGCAGGATCTGCCGCACCGGATGCGCCGGCAGCGCAGGCAGCGATTCGACCCGAAGTTCGCGCGCGAGCGTGCCCTGTTTTCTGTCCACGTCCGGCGCCACCAGCACCAGCACGTCGTCGATGTCTTCGCGCGTGAGCGGTCGGTCGCTGAAGCGCGTCTCTACCAGCAGCGCGCCGACCGAGCCGCGAATCTGCAGCAGCCCGCGTTCCAGCAGCGCCAGGGTGCGCGTCGCCAGCGGATCGGCGCTGCCATGGCGCTTGTACGTGTTGACGGCATTGAGCATGCCGCCGAGCGGATTGTTGATCTCGTGGGCGATGCCGGCCGCCAGCCTCCCGATCGCGGCCAGCCGCTCGGAGGCGATCACCTGCTCCTCCAGCTCGCGCTTGCGTTTCAGATCGGCCAGCATCAGACGGAACGTGCGCGTCAGCTCCCCGACCTCTTCGCCGGTCTCC
>JAKANT010000305.1 GCA_021823635.1 Pseudomonadota bacterium | reverse complement strand
CAGCGCCGCCACGCGCTGCGAAAGTTCGATGGCCGCGTCCACGACCTCGAGCACTTCGCAGTTAAGACGCGGCAACTCCTCGCGCAGCAGCGCAATGTGCGGGCCGCCGTCATCGACGAGCAGAACGCGTAACGGGCGATCCATGGGGCCGGGGCCGGTTGCTGCGACGGATCGCGGCGTGCCGCGCGCGGCCGCCGCCTTCTGAAACTGCAAACCGCATGCCAGTCGAAGCCGCATGCGCCGGGCGCTAAAGTGACGCCTCGCAATCGCCCGAGAGGTCCGCCATGCGCCTGATCACCGATGCCGAAGTCGCGCAACTGGTCACGATGCGCGAAGCGATCTTCGCGATGACGGCGGCCTTCGAGCAATTCGGCAACGGCGCCGGCTCGATCGCACCGCGCGTGCGCGCCAGCGCCGAACACAACGGCGCGACGAGCACGATCTCGATGCTCGGCGCGGCGCTGCCGGCAGCCGGCGTGCTCGGCGCCAAGGTCTACGCCACGGTCGGCGGCCGCTTCAACTTCGCGATCCTGCTGTTCTCGGCCCGCACCGGCGAGGCGCTGGCCGCGATCGAGGCCAACGAGATCACGCGCCTGCGCACCGCCGCCGCCACCAGCGTGGCCTTGAAGCACCTGGCGCGGCGCGACGCGGCGCTGCTGGCGATCTTCGGCACCGGCGTGCAGGCGCGCGCGCATGCGGAGGCGTTGCTGCTCACCCATCCGTTCCAAGAGGTGTGGGTGACGAGCGGCAGCGACGCCGCCGGCCTTGCGCACTTCATCGAGACCGAGTTCGGCGTGCCGGCGCGCGCGGCCGACGCCGAATCGGCGGCGCGCGCGGCCGACGTCATCGTCACCTGCACGCGCTCGACCGAACCGCTTTTCGACGGCGACTGGGTCAAGCCCGGCGCCTTCATCGCCGCCGTCGGCGCCAGCAAACCGTCGGCGCGCGAACTTGACGACACGCTGCTGGCGCGCGCGGATCTGATCGTCGTCGAATGGCTGCCGGCGGCGCAGAGCGAGGCAGGCGAGTTCGTGCGCGCCGCGCCCGGCACGATCGATCCGCAGCGCGTCGTGGAGCTCGGCAAGCTGCTGGTGCATGGCACGCCGTACACGCGCCGTCAGCAGGACATCGTGATCTACAAGTCGGTCGGCGTCGGGCTCGAGGACGTGGCGCTGGCCAACCTCGTATGGCAGCGCGCGCAATGACGCGCGTGCTCGTGATCGCGGCGGCGCTGGCGGCAGCCGCGGCCGCGCAGCAGGCGCCGAATCCGTACGACCAGGCGGCGCTGCGCGTGCGTATCGCGCAGCTGCAGTTGGAGATCGAGCGCAACCGCGACGAACGGCGGCGCCTGGAGGTGCGGCTGCACGACTTGCAATCGGAGATCGACCGCTTGCGGCTGGCGCGCGAGCGGCTGGCCGCCGACGAAGCGCGGCTCGCCGCCGAGCTGGCGCACCTGCAAGCGCAGGTGCGGTGACGGCCGCTCAAGGCGCGCGGCGCGGCGGCACGCGGCTCTCGAGGGGCGCCGGACGGTAGTGCGGCAGGAAGCGGCAGCCGGCGCCGTATTGCGGCTCCAGCGTCTTGCAGCGCTGCGCGATCGCCGCCGGTGTGGGCTTCGCGCCGGTGTCCACCCAGTCGAGCAACGCCGCGAACAGCGTGGCGTAGACGGCGTCGCTCAGATAGCTGTGCTCGTCGTCGTCCGTGAAGGTCTGCACCAGTCGCTCGGCACTGCCGCCGGCGGCCATCGTCTGCGCGAACGCCGACTCCAGTTCCACGAAGGCGACCGCATCGCGCACGCCGTGCACGGTCAGCACCGGCACGCCGATGCGTCCGGTCAGGTCGGTGTCGGCGGCCAAGGCCGCCACCGCCTGCGGATCGGCGCGGTAGCGCAGCACGCCGGCGTTGAGCGCCGCATCGTCGTCCGATCCCACATAGCGCACGCCGTCGTTGGAAAACGGGTTGCGGCCGCCGGTGCGGTTGAACGCGATGTCCTGGAAGTGCCAGGTCGCCCAAGCCAGGTGCGCGACGACCGAGCTTTCGGGAATGCGGATCACGTTCGTGATCGTGCGCAGCCGCTGCGCCTGATCGGCGCTGCGGCGCGCGGGCGGCGTGCCGATGCCGAGGCACTCGTTGACGCGCGCCGCCAGTTCGGCGCGCGTGAGCGTGGCCTCCTTGGGCAGGCCCTGCCACAGCGGATACTGCGGCTCGTCCGGACGCGGATGGTTGCGGCACAGGTACTGGTAGACGACGCGCAGGTCGAGGCGGACGTCGTACGAGCGCGTGCCGCCGGCCAGCACGCCGCTGGACAGCAGCAGCGCGTCGTACGGCGATTTCATGCCCGGGGCGGCGTACATCTCGGCCGCCTTGGCGGCGACGTTGGCGCCCCACGACTGACCGTGCAGGATCGTGCGCCGCGGTCGCGCGACGTGTTCGACGAAGATGCGGCGCACGCGCTCGCTGTCTTCGGCCGCCGAGCGCACCGCCACGCCGCCCTGGCGAAACACCGAACCGGCCCAGGCATGCCCGGCCTTCAACGTGACGGCCCAGCGCTTCAGGTCCTCGTCGGCGCGCTCCGCGCGCGGCTCGCCGAGCAGCGGGCCGCCGTGCGCATGCACCACCAGCACGCCACTCCACTGCGCCGGCACGGCGATCAGATAGTGCGCGCCGGCGGAATCGCGCCCGCGCAGGCAGCGCGTGCCCGCGGGCACGCCCTGCGGACAAGGCGCCGCCGACGGCGCGGCCTCGCCGCTTTTCTCAGGCGGCATCGCGCAACCGACGAGCGCCGCGGCAAGCGCCGCCGCCGCCACCCGGCGCCGCCATGCGACGGCGTAGACGTCTCTCATCGCGTCCCTCATCGATGCCAGCCCCGCGATCAGCGCCAGTCGCGCAGCAGTGTTGGCGGCTCGAAACGCCGACCGTGTTTGCGCGCCAGTTCCTGCGCGCGCGCGATGAAGCGCGCCACGCCCTCGCTGCGGATGAACTGCAGCGCGCCTCCGGTCCAGGCCGGAAAGCCGATACCGAAGATCGAGCCGATGTTGCCGTCGGCCTCGCTCGTCAGCACCCCCTCTTGCAGGCAGCGCGCCGCTTCCACCGCCTGCCGGTACAGGAAGCGGTCCTTCAGCTCCTGCAGGTCATAGGTGAGGCCGGGTTTTTCGAAGATCCTCTTGAGTTCGGGCCAAAGACGCTTCGGCCCATCTTTCGGGTAATCGTAAAAGCCCGCGCCGGCGGCGCGGCCAGGGCGCTCGAACTCCCGCACCATGCGCTCGATCACCTCTTGCCCGGGCGGCGGTTCGTAGCGCTGCCCGGCCGCCTCCAGATCCGCCTTCGTCTGCTCGGCCACCGCCAGCGCCAGCGAAAGAGAGGTTTCGTCCACCACCGCGAGCGGCCCCACCGGCATGCCCGCCGCGAGCGCCGCGTTCTCCACCACGGCGGCCGGGATGCCTTCCGTGAGCATCGCGCAGCCCTCCATCACGTAGGTGCCGAAGGTGCGGCTGGTGAAAAAACCCCTCGAATCGTTGACCACGATCGGCGTCTTGCCGAGCGCCAGCACGTAGTCGTAGGCGCGCGCCAGCGTCTCCTTTGAGGTCTGTTTGCCCTTGATGATCT
>JAKANT010000304.1 GCA_021823635.1 Pseudomonadota bacterium | reverse complement strand
CTCGTGCGCGGCCGCGCGCGCCGCCTCGGCCCCGGCCACGAAGCGCTCGAGCAGCTGCCGCGCGCGCGCCCGCGCGCCGCGCTGCAACTCCACCGCCGCCCAGCGCGCCAGCACGTCCAACGTGTCGGTGTTGGTCTCGCCGTTGCGCAGCACGCTCGCCGCGTGGCCTTCGGCCAGAAGTTCGGCGGCGCGGTCCAGTTCGCCGCGCGCGCCCAGGCATGCCGCATACACCTGATCGGCCCGCAGGCGCGGCCACGGGTCGGCGCCCGGCGCAGCGGCGAACGCCTGGCGCGCCGCCGCCGCCTGTTCGCACGCCTCTTCGATGCGTCCGGCCGCGAGCAGGGCGCGCGCCAGTTCGACGCGCACGTCGTGCGCTTCCGTCGTCGCCAGCCGCAATTCGTCGGCCAGCAATTGCACCGCGGCGGCAGGGCGCCGCAACGCCAGAAGGAAGCGCGCCAGTTCCCGCCGCGCGCGGCCGATCGCCGCGTCATCGCCGCGCGCGTCGGCAACCACCGACTCCAGCAGGCGCGCCGCGCGGTCGGTCTCGCCCAGCTCGAACAGCGCGGTGGCACGCAAACGCAGCGCCGCGATCTTCTCCCAGTGGTCGGCGCCGAGCCGCTCGCGCAGGCCGCGATAGGCGCGCTCGGCCCAGTCGAGCGCCTCTTCGTAACGTGACGCGTCGTCGGCGATCTCCGCCGCCAGCCGCGCCGCGCGATCGGCCGCCAGCGACTCGCCGCTGGCACCGAGCGACCGATACAAGCGCGCCGCCTCGTCGAGCGCCGCGTTGCGCTGGCCGCTGGCGCGCAGCGCATTGATCGCGGTGCGCTGGGCGAGCGCGTACAGCGCATGGCCTTCGCCGAGCGCGGCGGCGATGTCGGCAGGCAACGCCTGCGCCAGCGGCAGCGCTTGCGGCCAGCGGCCGGCGGCGAGCAGCGCGGCGATGCGCAGCTGGCGCGCGCCCAGCGCATCGGCGTCGCCGGCGCCGAAGGCAGCGCGCAGCTCGGTTTCCAGCCGCTGCGCGCTCGACTCGGCTTCCTCGATGCGCTGCGACAGCAGCAGCCAGCGCGCGTGCTGGTAGCGCGCCCGCAGACGCAGCGTCGCATCGTCGCTTTCCAGCAGCGGCTGCAACTGCGCCGCCGCGGCCGCCAAGTCGCGCCGGTCGAGCGCCTCGCGCGCGCGCTGCAAGCGATCGTCGGCCAGCACCGGGGCGGCCAGCGCCAGCGCCGCCAACGCCACGGCGACGCCGGCGCGCCACCGACGCGCCCGCACTCCCGTCAAGAGGTGACCGTGATTATTCGACACGCGCTGCGCCGCCCCTGCGACTGCACGA
Organism: Pseudomonadota bacterium; assembly: GCA_021823635.1. Lineage (GTDB taxonomy): Bacteria > Pseudomonadota > Gammaproteobacteria > Burkholderiales > Burkholderiaceae_F > JAKANT01. Next base: position 2,274 of record JAKANT010000304.1, on the reverse strand, counting down.
GGCGCGAGGCTACACTGCGTGGGCAACTCGACGAGGAGAGGACGATGGTCGATCGCAGAGACGTGGTGGCCGCCGCCGGCGTGCTGGCGCTGGCGGGTTGCGCAGTGGCCCAACCGGACCAGCGGACGCGTGACGGCAAGACGACCGTCGTGGACGTGACGCCCGATTTCCGCATCGAGGTCACCGCGGATCCGGCGAGCGGAGTCGCTTCGATCCGGCTGATCGGCGCCAACGGCGAGAAGTTTCTGACCGAGATCGACGCCAAGGCTCGCCACGTCGATCCGGCCTTCGATCGCGGCGACGCCATGATCGAGGTGCGCGATCTGACGACCGGCGGCAAGTCCGACAAGAAGTGGAACCGCACCACGCTGCGGCTACGCTTCCCGATCGGCGCCCGTATCAAGGGCGAACCGCTGCGCTCGCATTCCGGCCACGCGCGCCCGATCATCATCGAGTGCTAGCGCGCTTTCTTCCACGGGTCGGCGCCACGGACGCCGGTCGCGCGGGCCCCCTGAGCGCGCGCCGCCGGGCGGCGCGGTCCGAGCGCGCCGCACCGCGGTCGCGCGACACCGGCGTGCGACGGGCCCGTGCGAGCGCGTATGCGCATGCCCGCGCCCAGACTTCGCCGCGCGCCTGACGCGTTCGTGCCGAGCGCGCTGCAGGACGCGCTCGGCGGCCGCGTACGCACGCCGCTTCGGCTCGCCGCGCTGGAGCCTGCGGCGCCTGCGACCGGCGGCGCGACCTTGGCCGCCGTGCTCGGCGGCGAGCCGCCGGCGCTGCTCGGCCACATGATCGAACTGGGGCCGGATTCGCTGGCGCTGGTCGATCTCTGGGAACCCGGGCCGCGCCTGCTGCGGCTGGCGCAGGACCGCTTTTGCGACGCCGCCGCGGTGCTCCGCGAGCTGCCGCTTCCGCCGCCCTCGCCTGCGGCGCCCGCGCCGCCCGAGGAGCGCGCGGGCTGGATCGATCACGTGGCTCGTTTCGTGCCACCGCCGGCGGAACCGTCCGAGCAGCCGCCGCGCGTGCGGCTGCTGGTCGCCGTCGAAGGCGGGCTCGGAGAACGGCTGCAGCAGGCCGCGGCGCGCGCGCTCGGCGTCGAGCCGTCGCGGCTGCGCCCGATCGGGGACGCCGACGTCGCACGCCTCGTGTTCGCCACCGTGCGGCTGCCGCTCGTGAACTCGCGCATCGCGTGCGACCTGCGCTACGCCGGGCACGCGAGCGTGGCTGCCGGTCTGTGGCTCGGCGCCAACGGCCCGCTGGCGGCCGCGCAACTGCTCGCGTTGGCCGCCGCGCTACTTGCGCCGGCTGCTCCGCTGCTCGCGGCGGCACGCGCGGCGCGCGCCAACGCGCTGCTGATCGTGGCCGACTCGGGCGTGCGGCCACTCGATCCGCGCATTCCGGAGCACGCCGGCTCGAGCGGCGTATGCGCCGCGCATTCGATAGGGCTGACACCGCTGGTCGCGCACTGGCGGCGTCACGTCGAGGCGGCGACGCCGCTGGCCGCCGCCGACGACGTCTTACTGCAGCCGGTGGCATTCGTCGACCTCTGCGGCGCGCTGATGGCGTACGCCGGTGCGCACGAGTTCGGCCATTTCGTCGGCGCCGGCCACGACGCCGAGACGTTCGATACCGGCGCACCGCCGCTGGCGCCGTGGGCGCGCGCGGCGGTGATCCGCGGCCGCGGACGCTGCTGGCAGACGGTGATGGGCGGCGTCGCGGAGCGCGGACCCGGCAACCCGCTGGCGCGGCGCATCCCGTACTTCTCGACCGCGCGCGACGTCGGACTGGGTGTGGTGCCCGGCCACGCGGGGGCGGACAACGCGCGCATCGTCGAAGCGACGGCGCCGGCGTTGGCGCGGTTTCGCTTCTGAGCGTCAGTAGATCGGCGCCGCGCCCGGCGGCCGCGACTTGAAGCGCTTATGCAGCCAGAGGTACTGCGCCGGCATCTTCTGCACCCAGCGTTCGATCTCGCGGTTCATGCGCGCCGTGTCCTGTTCGAGGCTGGCACTCGGAAAGTCCTCCCACGGCGGCTCGACGTGCAGGACATACCCGTCGGGCGTCATTTCGGTCACCGTCATCAGCACCCTGGCGCCGGTGAGTCTCGCCAACCGCGCGACCATCGGGATCGTCGCCGCCGGCACGCCGAAGAACGGCACGAAGATCGAATGCTGCGCGCCGTAGTCCTGGTCGGGCAGGTAATAAAACGGGCGGCCCGCCTTCATCGCGCGGATGGCGGCGCGCAGATCGAAACCTTCGCGCGCGATCAGCACTGGC
>JAKANT010000303.1 GCA_021823635.1 Pseudomonadota bacterium | reverse complement strand
TACCGCTGCCGCACCTGCCGCGAACCGTTCGAATACTTCAAGCCGCTGTGAAGGCACGATGACGCCGCGTTTCCACCGCCTGCGCATCGCCGACGTGCGGCGCGAGACACCGGAGTCGGTGAGCCTCGCGTTCGACGTGCCGCCCGAGCTGGCCGCCGAGTACCGCTTCGAGCCGGGCCAGCACCTGAACGTGCGCGCGCGCCTGGAGGGCGAAGAGCTGCGGCGTTCGTATTCGATCTGCTCCGGCCTGGACGACGGCGAGTTGCGCATCGCGATCAAGAAGGTGCCGGGCGGGCGCTTCTCCGTCTGGGCCGTCGATACTCTGCGCGCCGGCGACGCGCTCGACGTGATGACGCCGGAAGGCCGCTTTCACACGCCGCTGGATGCCGCGCACGCGAAGCACTACGTGGCGTTTGCCGCCGGCAGCGGTATTACGCCGATCCTGTCGCTCGCCAAGTCGATTCTCGCGCGCGAGCCGCGTTCGCGCTTCACGCTGGTGTACGGCAACCGGCGCCAGTCGAGCGTGATGTTCCACGAGACGCTGGAGGACCTGAAGGACAAGTACCTGACGCGCTTCGTGCTGTACAACGTCTTTTCGCGCGAGCCGCAGGACGTGGAGCTATTCAACGGCCGCATCGACGGCGCCCGCGTGCGCGCGTTCCTGGACACGCTGATCCCGGCCGAGACGATCGACGAGGCGTTCGTCTGCGGGCCGGCGACGATGATCGACGAAGTGGAGGCGGCGCTGGTCGCCGCCGGCGTGCCGGCCGCGCACGTGCACGTCGAACGTTTCGGCACGCCCGGCGCGTCGGCCGCGGTCACGCTGCCGCCGGCGGCGGACGCGGCCGAAGCGCACATCGGCCTGATCGTCGACGGCGTGCGGCGCGAGGTGGAGTTCCATCGCGAGCACGGCTCGATTCTCGAAGCGGGGCTGGCGGCTGGGCTCGATCTCCCGTATTCGTGCAAGGCCGGTATGTGCTGCACGTGCCGCGCGCGCAAGCTGGAGGGCGAGGTGAAGATGCGCAACAACTACGCGCTGGAGCAGGCCGATCTGGCGGCTGGCTACGTGCTGGCGTGCCAGAGCTATCCGCTGAGCGCGCGCGTCGTGCTGTCGTTCGACGAACGATGAGGGCCGCGGACACCCGTTCTCCGGCCGGCGCCGCTCCGATGCGCGCCGATCCGCGTTAATCCGCGTCAAGGACTCTTCCGGCGACAGGCTGGCAACATGGCACGCACGCGAGCAGCGACCTTCGAGCAGCAGCGCGACGCGATGCTGGCCACCGCGGCGCGGCTGTTCGCCGAGCGCGGTTATCCGGCGGCGTCGATCGCCGAGCTGGCGGCCGCCTGCGGCGTGTCGAAGGCGCTGCTGTACCACTACTGGCGCGACAAGGAGCAGCTGCTGTTCGACATCGCGGACCGTTACATCGACCGGCTGGTGGCGTTGACCGAAGACGTGTGCGCGCGCCCGGCAGCCCCGGAGGCGCGGCTGCGCGCGCTGATCGAGCGCTTCCTGATCGCCTACGAGCACGCCGGCGCGTTTCACCGCGTGCTGGTGCAGGACGTCAAATACCTCAGTCCGGCGCACCGTGCGCGCGTGCGCGCCAAGCAGCGTCGGGTCGTGGCGGCCTTTGCCGACGCGATTGCGGCTGCAGCGCCGGCGTTGGCCGCCAGTCCTCTGCTGAAGCCGGTGACGATGACGTTGTTCGGCATGATGAACTGGACCTTCACCTGGCTGCGGCCGGACGGACCGGTAGCGCAAGGCGAATTGGCGCGCGTGATCGCGGAACTGTTCCTCGGCGGCGTGCGGCGCGTGCCGGCGGCACGGCGCGAGGGACGGGTGGTGGCACTGGCCCGACGATAGAGTGCAGGCAAACTGCCGCAACGGCGGCGCACTTCAACGAGGAGGAGACATGAATCCGAGATCGATCCGACGCGGCGCGGTGGCGGCCGCGCTCATCGCCCTGTCGGCCGCGGTGGCGGCGCAGGACATCAAGGTCGGCGTCACGCTGTCGGCCACCGGCCCGGCGGCGTCGCTGGGCATCCCGGAGCGCAACACGTTCGCTCTGGTGCCGCAGACCATCGGCGGCCGCAAGGTGCAGTACATCGTGCTCGACGACGCCTCGGATACCACCAACGCGGTGCGCAATACGCGCAAGCTGATCACCGAGGACCGGGTCGATGTGGTGATCGGTTCGACCACGACGCCCAACTCGCTGGCGATGATCGATGTCGCGGCCGAGGCGGAGACGCCGATGATCTCGATGGCGGCGTCGGCGCGCATCGTCGATCCGGTCGATGCCAAGCGCCGCTGGGTGTTCAAGACGCCGCAGAACGACCAGCAGATGGCGGTCGTGATCGTCGGTCACATGGTCAACGCCGGCATCAAGACGGTCGGCTTCATCGGCTTCGCCGACGCCTACGGCGAAGGCTGGTGGAACGAGTTTTCCAAGATCGCCACCGCGCGCGGGGTGAACATCGTCGCGCAGGAGCGCTACCAGCGTACCGACACCTCGGTCACCGCGCAGGTGCTGAAGATCATGCAGGCGCAGCCGCAGGCGGTGCTGATCGCCGGCTCCGGCACGCCGGCCGCGCTGCCGCAAAAGACGTTCAAGGAGCGCGGCTACGCCGGCAAGATCTACCAGACGCACGGGGTCGCCAACAACGACTTCTTGCGCGTGTGCGGCAAAGATTGCGAGGGCACGCTGCTGCCGGCCGGCCCGGTGCTGGTGGCCGACCAGCTACCGAACGATCACCCGGTGAAGAAGTCCGCGCTGGCCTACATCGAGGTGTACGAGAAAGCGCACGGCAAGGGCAGCGTGTCCACCTTCGGCGCCCACGCCTGGGATGCGGTGGTGCTGTTGCAGGCGGCGATTCCGCAGGCGCTGAAGCGCGCGCAGCCCGGAACGAAGGAATTCCGTGCCGCGCTGCGCGACGCGCTAGAAGGCGTGAAGAACGCCGCCGGCGCGCACGGCATCTTCAACATGTCGCCGAACGATCACCTGGGCCTGGACCAGCGCGCCGCGGTGATGGTCGAGATCAAGAACGGGACCTGGCAGCTCGTGAAGTGACCGCAGGGCCGCGGACCGGTGCCGACGCGCTTCCGAATATCGCGCCGTCCGGTTCGCCGCTCAAAAGCGATTCTTCCAGGTACGGATCGCGGCGAAGGTGCCGACCGCATCGGCGCCCGCTCCGGGCTGCCGCGCCTCGGCGGCGCGCCGCACGGCGGGCTCGTCGCAGCGCAGGAACGGATTGGTCGCCAGCTCCTCGGCGATGGTCGAGGGCACGGTCGGCTCGCCGCGTGCACGCTTTTCCTCGCACGCACGCAGGCGCGCCGCCAGCGCCGCATTGTCCGGCTCGACCGCGCGCGCGAAGCGCAAATTGGCGACCGTGTATTCGTGCGCGCAGTACACGCGCGTCGCGCCCGGCAGCCGCGCCAGCTTGGCAAGCGAGGCGTGCATCTGCGCCGGCGTGCCTTCGAACAGCCGGCCGCAGCCGCCGGCGAACAGCGTGTCGCCGCAGAACAGCGCCTCGATCGACGGCGCGTGATAAGCGATGTGGCCGCGCGTGTGGCCGGGCACGTCGAGCACGTCGAAGCGCGCGCCGAGTA
>JAKANT010000302.1 GCA_021823635.1 Pseudomonadota bacterium | reverse complement strand
CATCACATGGTGTTCGAAGTCGTCGACAACTCGATCGACGAAGCGCTGGCCGGCTTCTGCGACGACATCGTCGTCACGATCCACACCGACAACTCGATCTCGGTCATCGACAACGGCCGCGGCATTCCGACCGGCATCAAGTTCGACGACAAGCACGAGCCGAAGAGGTCGGCCGCCGAAATCGCGCTTACCGAGCTGCACGCCGGTGGCAAGTTCAACCAGAGTAGCTACAAGGTCTCGGGCGGCCTGCACGGCGTCGGCGTTTCGTGCGTGAACGCGCTGTCGAAGTGGCTGCGCCTGACGGTGCGGCGCGACGGCAAGGTCCACTACCTGGAGTTCAAGCGCGGCGTCGTGCAGAACCGCATCGTGCAGGAAATCGACGGTGTAGCGGTGGCGCCGATGCAGGTGATCGGCGACACCGAGAAACGCGGCACCGAAGTGCACTTCCTGCCGGACGAGGAGATCTTCTCGCACGTCGAGTTCCACTACGAGATCCTGTCGAAGCGGCTGCGCGAGCTCTCGTTCCTGAACAACGGTGTGCGCATCCGGCTGATCGACCAGCGCACCGGCAAGGAGGAAGATTTCGCCTTCTCGGGCGGCGTCAAGGGCTTCGTCGAGTACATCAACAAGGCGAAGACGGTCCTGCACCCGCGCGTCTTTCACGTCGCCGCCGAGTCGAGCGCCGGCGGCGTGCCGGTCGGCGTCGAGGTGGCGATGCAGTGGAACGACGGCTATGCCGAGACGCTGCTCGCATTCACCAACAACATTCCGCAGAAGGACGGCGGCACCCACATCACCGGGCTGCGCGCGGCGATGACGCGCGTGCTGAACAAGTACATCGAGGAGCACGAGTTCGCCAAGAAGGCGCGCGTCGAGACCACTGGCGACGACATGCGCGAGGGGCTGACCTGCGTGCTGTCGGTCAAGGTGCCGGAGCCGAAGTTCAGCAGCCAGACCAAGGACAAGCTGGTGTCGAGCGAGGTGCGGCCCGCGGTCGAAGAGGTGGTGGCCAAGGCGCTGGAGACGTTCCTGCTGGAGAATCCGGCCGACGCCAAGATCATCTGCGGCAAGATCGTCGAAGCGGCGCGGGCGCGCGAAGCGGCGCGCCGCGCGCGCGAGATGACGCGCCGCAAGGGCGTGCTGGACGGCGCCGGCCTGCCAGGAAAACTTGCTGACTGCCAGGAGCGCGACCCGGCCAAGGCCGAGCTTTACATTGTCGAGGGCGATTCGGCCGGCGGCTCCGCCAAGCAGGGACGCGACCGCAAGTTCCAGGCGGTGCTGCCGCTGCGCGGCAAGGTGCTCAACGTCGAGAAAGCGCGCTTCGACAAGCTGATCGCCTCCGATCAGATCGCCACCCTGATCACCGCGCTCGGCACCGGCATCGGCCCCGACTTCAACGCCGACAAGGTGCGCTACCACCGCATCATCATCATGACCGATGCCGACGTCGACGGCGCGCACATCCGCACCCTGCTGCTGACGCTGTTCTATCGCCAGATGCCGCAGCTGATCGAGCGCGGCCACATCTATATCGCGCAGCCGCCGCTGTACAAAGTCAAGAGCGGCCGCGAGGAGCGCTACCTGAAGGACGATCACGAGCTGGCGCAGTACTTGCTGAAGCTGGCGCTCGACGGCGCGCGCCTTTATCCGAGCGCGGCGGCGCTGCAGGAAGAGCGGGCGATCGAGGGCTCGGCGCTCGAGGAACTGGCGCGCCAGTATTTGCTGGCAGACGCGGTCGTGCAGCGCCTGGCGGGCGTGATCGACCGCGCCGCGCTGGAGGCGATCGCCGGCGGTGTGGAACTCGACCTGCGCGACGCCGCCGCTGCGGAAGCCAGCGCTTTGCGGCTCAAGGAGGCGATGGGCAACCACACGGTGGAGGTGATCGCGCAATTCGACGAGAAACTGGACAAGCATCGCTTGCTGATCGAGCGCCGTCACCACGGTAACGTGAAGACGAGTGCGATCGACGCCGACTTCGCGTTCGGCGCCGACTACGCCGCGCTTGCCGGCGCAGCCAAGACGTTCAAAGGGCTGATCGAGCCCGGCGCGAAGGTCGTGCGCGGCGAGGGCGAGAAAGCAAAGGAGGCGGCGGTGTCCGACTTCCGCGAGGCGATGCAATGGCTGCTGGCGCAGGCGGAAAGCGGGCTCACCAAGCAGCGCTACAAGGGCCTGGGCGAAATGAACCCGGAGCAGTTGTGGGAGACCACGATGGACCCCGCGGTGCGCCGCCTGCTCAAGGTACAGATCGAGGACGCGATCGGCGCCGACCGCATCTTCACCACGCTGATGGGCGACGAAGTGGAGCCGCGCCGGCACTTCATCGAAGCCAACGCGCTGTACGCGGGCAATATCGACGTCTGAGGCGCTCGCTCGGCGTGACCGCGCCGAACATTCGGCATCGCGGCTCGGGCAGATTCCGTGTCGGCACACGAGCCTGCTGCGTAACCTGGCGGCACGCGTCGGCCGATCGGCGGCCGGCGCGCACATGCAGGCAGGGCTCGATGAGCGCAGTCCAGACACCGCCGACGGTCGTGCCGCAGGGATGCCTGCCGCGCGGCTTCCGTCTGCGCGAGTTCGTGATCGAACGCGTGCTCGGCGAAGGCGGCTTCGGTGTCGTGTATAGCGCCATCGACCTGCGTCTGGAGCGGCGCGTCGCGATCAAGGAATACATGCCGTCGGCGCTGGCGCGCCGCGCCGCCGACTACTCGGTGCAGATGTGCACCGGCCCGCAGCAGTGCAACGCGTTTCAGGTGGGGCTGAAGAGCTTCATCAACGAAGCGAAGCTGCTGGCGAGCTTTGAGCACCCGGCGCTGATCAAGGTGCTCCAGTTTTGGGAGGAAAAGGGCACCGCTTACATGGTGATGCCGTTTTACGCGGCGCCGGCGCTGCGCGCCTGGATTCGCGCCCGCCGCGAGCCCCTGGACGAGATCTGGCTGCGCCAGTTCCTGCTCGCGGCGATGGACGCGCTGGAAGTGCTGCACTCGGCACACTGCCTGCACCGCGATATCGCGCCCGACAACATCCTGGTGCTCAACGATGCGGCGCCGCTACTGCTGGACTTCGGCGCCGCGCGCCGCGTGATCGGCGATCTGACACAAGCGTTGACGGTGATGGTCAAGCCCGGCTACGCACCGCTCGAGCAATACGCGGATACGGTGCGAATGAAGCAGGGCCCCTGGACCGACGTATACGCGCTGGCGGCGGTGGCGCATTTCATGCTGACCGGTCGCGCGCCGCCGCCGGCGGTCGGCCGCGTGCTGGCCGACGAGTACGTGCCGCTCGCCGTGCGGCTGCGCGGACGCTATTCGGAATCGTTGCTGGCGGCGATCGATGCGGGCCTGGCGGTGCGGCCCGAGCGACGGCCGGCATCGATCGCCGCGCTGCGCGCGCTGCTGGTGCCGCAGCCCGCGCGCGAGTGGGCACCGACCGAACTCCTGGCCCGCCCGACGACGCCGGCGACGGCGATGCCCGCCGGCGCAGCGCAGCCGGTCGCCGCCGCGACATGGCATGCGCCGAAGGGGCGCGCGCCCGGCGCGCGCCGCGTCGCCGCGCTGCTCGCGTGCGGTGGCGCGCTGGCGTTGGCCGCACACGTGGTGTACGTGGCGGCGCCTCCGCCCGCGCT
>JAKANT010000301.1 GCA_021823635.1 Pseudomonadota bacterium | reverse complement strand
CCGAGCGCGAGCGGCACCATGAACAGCACCGAGACGACGTTGACCAGGATCTGATGCCCGGCGACCGCGACCGCGCCCAGCGGTGCCAGCAACAGCGTGATGAACGTGAACGAGGTGACTTCGATCAACACCGAGCCGCCTGCGGGCAGCCCGAGTCGCAGCAGCTCGCGCTGGCGCGCCCACACCGGACGACGCGGCCGACCGCGCGGCGCGCGAAAGCGGGCGTAATAGGGATCGAGGTGCCAAACGCAGACGTTGGCGGCGAGGATCGCCCACAGCAGCACTGCGGTGGCCACGCCGCAGCCCGCGCCGCCCAACGCCGGCAGCGGTCCCAGCCCATACACGAAGGCGAGATTCAGCGGCACCTTGGCGGCGAGCGCCGCGATGTTGATCGCCATCGTCACCGCCGGCCGCGACACCGCGGCATTGACCGCAATGTAGCCGCGCGTCGCGAGCGAGGCTGGTAGCCCGATGCCGACCGCGATCAGATAGGTCGAAGCGACCGCGCCGACCGCCGGCTCGACGCCGATCCAGCGCAGCCAGGGCGCGTTGAATACCAGGAAAGGCGCGCCCAGCAGCGAAAGCGCCAGCGACAGCCACAGCGCCTGACCGAGGTCGATGCCGATTTCGTGGAAGCGTCCGGCCCCGTAGTGGTGGCCGGCGATCGGGGTGAGCGCCTGCAGCACGCCCATCATGCCCACGAACACGCTGGCGTACAGACTCGAGCCGATGGCGACGCCTGCCAGGTCGTTGGCCGACAGGCGGCCGGCCATCACGGTATCGATGACGCCGAGCGCCATCACCGCGAGCTGCGAGATCAGGATCGGTGTAGCCAGCCGCAGCAGTGCCGTCAGTCGAACGTCCGGCGCACCGTGCTGCGTGCTCGTGGCGGGCGGCGGCGCCATCGCGGATTACGCCGCCTACCGCCCGCGGCGATACAGACGGAACACCTCGTCGGGGCGTGCCGGCCAGGCGCCTTCCCACACCGGCGACCAGTCGCCCGGCGGCGGTTCGTCGTCCAGACGCGAGCGTCGCAAGTCGCGATGGAGCGCGACCGGGCACGCGGCCTCCAGGTCCGGCGCGACGAAGCGCAGTCCGCCGTGCCAGGCAAAGAGGGCCCGGTGCGCCGGCAGCAAACGATGCGCGACGACGCATTCGCCGGCGCCGAGCGCACTCACCTGCTGCCCGACCTGCTGTGCCAACGGCGCATAGGTGCGGCTGTAATTGAACGCGCCCATGAACAATGCGTTGAGCACGACCCACAGCATCGTCAGTCCGGCGGCGTTGAGCACCGCACCGCGCCACAGCACGGGCGGCCGCGCGCGCACACGCCAGACGAGCAGTGCGATCCACGCCGCCGTGACCGCGAGCGCGAGCGCCAACGCCGCCGGCACGAATTCGTGTGCAAAGCCGGGTGTCAGGCGCACGATCGACCGCGCCATTTTGGGCGGCACGCCAGTCTGCACCGCTACGTAGTAGCTCCAGACGGCGACGGCGACGAACGAGGCGACCGCGATCGCGAACCAGTCGAACGCATTGCGCGCCGCCCGCGGCAGCGTCGTGATACCGAAGGCGGCCAGCAGCACCAGCGGCGGGACCGCCAGGATCATCTTTTCTTCGCTCGGCGTGCCGGTCAGGAACAGCCGCGCCAGCATCAGCGCCGCCAGCGCTCCCGGCACCACGACGTGCGGCGCGCGCAGCGACTGGCGCCACGAATACACCGCCCATGCGGCGAGCGGCCACAGCGGCCACGCATACCACGGGAAGTTGCGCCCGATGCGCGCCAGATCCGGTGCGCCCGTCATGGTGATCGAGGCGGCATTCCATTGGATCCAGGCGGGGAAATAGGCGGGCGCCCGCTGCGGCGCCAGCGCGTAAGCGGCCAGCGGCCACAGCGCGAACAGCGCAGCGCCAAGGCCGGCGATCGCAAACGCCATCTTGACGCGGCCGCGCGCCGCGCCGACGACGAACACCGCGGCCAGCGCGAACAGGGCCGGCACGACACCGCGCGTCAGTGCAAGGGCTCCCAAGGCCAGCGCCGCGATGAGGGTGCCGGCACGCTCGTCGTCGAGCGCGCGCGCCAGCCCGTAAAGCATCGCCGCCAGCAGCGCGACGGCGGCGGTCTCGGCGGTGATCTCGTGCAGCCGCGGCGCGATGCCGATCGTGCCGAGGGCGAGCAACACCGCGATGTCGGCCTGCATGCGGCCGTAGTCGCGCGCGTTCGCTTCGCCGCCGAAGACGAACGCGACCGGCTGCGCCTCGTCGCGCCGCGCCAGGCGGTAGGTCGCGTACCAGATCGATGCGGTGCCGACCAGCAGCCAGAGCAGGCAAGTCAGTCGCGCGGCGAACGCGTCGCCGAGCCAAGGGCCCAGCGTCTTGATGAAGAGCGCGCCGACCCAGAACGGCAACGGCCCTTCCTCCGCGACCGCCGCGCCGAGCACGTTCGGCAGCAGCCAATCGGCGAGTGTGCCGCGCGCCATCGTCCACATCAGGCCGAAGCCGGCGGCGTCGTCCTGAAACCAGGGATCGCGACCGAACAGGCCCGCCACGCCATAGGCGGCGAGCAGTGCCCACAGTGCCCAGCGCGGCAGCGGTGCGGCGGCGGCGGCCGACACGCGCGCCGGCGACGGGCGGGCGTCGAAGATCATCGAACAAAAAAGGCAGCCGCAGCTGCCTTTGTTGCGGGCGGCATCGCGCCTATCGCTTGCGGGCGCGGGCCGCGGTGGCCTGTTTGGCGGCAGCGTTGACCTGCTCGCTCTTGGCAGCGAACTTCTGCCGGAATTTCTCGACCCGGCCCGTTTCGACGATGCGCGTCTGCGCGCCGGTGTAAAACGGATGCGACTCGGACGAGGTCTCGATCTTGATCAGCGGGTACTCCTTGCCGTCCTTCCACGTGATCTTTTCTTTGGTCTGCGCGGTCGAGCGGGTGACGAAGCTGAAGTCGTTGGAGATGTCGAGGAATACGACCTCGCGATACTCCGGGTGGATGCCTGGTTTCATGTCGTCCTCACGGGTGCGGTCGCCGGCCCGTGCGGGCGGGCCACGTGCCGGGAAAGGGCACGAATTATACGGGTCGAGCCGTCTCAGCCGCCGCGCCGCATCATTTCGAAGAACTCGGCGTTGCTCTTGGTGGCTTTCATCTTGTCGAGCAGGAATTCCATCGCCTCGATCTCGTCCATCCCGTACAGCAGCTTGCGCAGGATCCATACCTTCTGCAGGATGTCCGGCTTCAGCAGCAGCTCCTCGCGCCGCGTCCCCGAGCGGTTGACGTTGATCGCCGGGTAGACGCGCTTTTCCGCCAGCCGCCGTTCGAGGTGGATTTCCATGTTGCCGGTGCCCTTGAACTCCTCGTAGATCACGTCGTCCATCCGCGAGCCGGTGTCGATCAGCGCGGTGGCGATGATGGTCAGCGAACCGCCCTCTTCGATGTTGCGCGCGGCGCCGAAGAAGCGCTTCGGCCGCTGCAGGGCATTGGCGTCCACACCGCCGGTCAACACCTTGCCGGACGCCGGCACCACCGTGTTGTAGGCGCGCGCCAGGCGTGTGATCGAATCGAGCAGGATCACCACGTCCTTCTTGCTTTCGGCCAGCCGTTTCGCCTTCTCGATCACCATCTCGGCCACCTGCACGTGGCGGGC
>JAKANT010000300.1 GCA_021823635.1 Pseudomonadota bacterium | reverse complement strand
CGCCACTTCTTCGCGCGCAAGGTGGCGTTCGTCAAGTACGCAGCCGCGTACGTGGTGATGCCGGGCGGCTTCGGCACGCTGGACGAACTGTTCGAGGCCCTGACCTTGATCCAGACCGGCAAGGGCCGGCGCATCCCGCTCGTGCTGGTGGACTCGAGCTTCTGGCGCGGACTGCTCGACTGGCTGCGCGACACGCTGGTCGCGCAGGGCAAGATCGACGCCAAGGACATCGACCTGATGCGCGTGGTCGACGACGACGCCGCCGTGCTCGACGTGATCTTCGACTTCTACGAGAAACGCGGGTTCGCTTCGACACCGAAGGAACGCGAGCAACTACTGTATCTGTAGCCCGCTGCGCCGCCGCGTAAAATCGTGCCTATGACCCTGACGCCGCAGCTCGTGCTCGCCGCCGCGCTGGCGAGCGGCGCCGCCACCGGCGCGCCGCTCGACGCCCCGCCGCCGCTGCCGGCCGAGCAGCGGGCAGCGCCGCGCGACGCACGGCCGCGGCCGGTGATCCGCCTGCCGGACGGCGAAGGTCCGGCGTCGCCGGCGGCACAGCAAGCGCCGCTTGCCGAACCGGCCGACGAGGAACTGCTCGCGCCGGCGCGCAACGTCACCAAAGAAGCGCGCATCGAGCAGCGCCGCCAGGGCAACCGAGTCGTCGAGATCGTCGTCACCCCGGCCGGCTCGACGACGAGCTACGTGATCGTCAACCGCGAAGGCCGCCCACCGCTGTCGAACCAGGAACTGAGCTCCGGGCTGTCGCTGCCGCGATTCCTGCGCTTCGAGTTTTAGTTCCGATGGCGGTGTTCACCGCGCTGACGCGCGACGATATCGCCGGCCTGCTCGCCCACTACGCGCTCGGCGAACTGCGCGCTTTCGAGGGCATCGGCCCCGGCATCGAGAACACCAACTACTTCGTCGACGCTGGGGACGGCCGCTACGTGTTGACGCTGTTCGAGCGCCTCGGCTTCCGCGAGCTGCCGTTCTATTTGGAGCTGATGCGGCATCTGGCGCGGCGCGGCCTGCCGGTGCCACAGCCGCAGGAGAACCGCGCCGGGCAGTTGCTGTCGGAGCTGAAGGGCAAGCCGTGCGCGATCGTTACCCGCGTCAACGGCCGCTCGCGGGAGCAGCCGGACGCGGCCCATTGCGCGACGATCGGCGCACTGCTGGCGCGCATGCATCTGGAGGCCGCCGACTTTCCGCTCTTTCAGCCCAACCTGCGCGGCCTCGGCTGGTGGAAGCAGGTGCTGCCGCAGCTCGAGGCCGATCTGCCCGACGAGACTTACCGCTTCCTGGCCGAGGAAGTCTTTTTCCACGACGCCTTCCAGCGCCGCCCCGAAGCGGAGCGGCTGCCGCACGGGCCCGTGCACGCGGATATGTTCCGCGACAACGTGCTATGGGACGGCGATGCGGTAGGCGGCGTGATCGACTTCTATTTCGCCGGTTGCACCTGGTGGCTGTTCGATCTGGCAGTGACGATGAACGACTGGTGCGTGACCGTGGACGATGGCCGCTGGGACCGCGCGCGCGCGCTGGCCTTGATCGACGCCTATCACGCGGTGCGCCCGCTGACCGACCTGGAACGCGAGCACTGGCGCACGATGCTGCGCGCGGCGGCGCTGCGCTTCTGGATCTCGCGCCTGTACGACCTGCACCGCCCGCGCGACGCCCACATGCTGACGCCACACGATCCGCGCCGCTTCGAGCGCACACTGCGCCAGCGCATTGCCGACGACTGGCTGCCGTGGCCCGGCAGCGCCCGTTGATGCAGATCTACTCCCTTCCCGCCTCCTACGGCGCCGCCTGGCTGCGCGACGGCTGGCGACTGCTGAAGCGGCAGCCGCTCGGTCTGCCGGCGATGGTGGTGCTGTACCTGTTCATGCTGCTGCTGCCGGCCACGCTGCCGTACGTGGGTGTGGCGCTGTCCGGTGTGCTTGGGCCGTTCGCCACGGTCGGACTGATGGGTGCCTGCCGCGACGTCAGCGCCGGCCGCGCACCGATGCCGACCGTGTTCGCGGCCCCGTTCCAGGACGCGGCGCGCCGCCAACTGCTGTTTCGGCTCGGCGTGATCAACGCGGCCATGCTGATGCTCGTGGTCTCGGTCGCGCGGCTGCTGGCCGGCGCCGCGCCAGCGGAGCAGCCGCAGTCGCTCGACGAGCTGCCGCTTTCCGAGCTTGCGCTGCAACTGCTGCTGTTCGCGCCGGTGATGATCCTGATGTGGTTTGCGCCGCTGCTCGCCGGCTGGCACGGCCATGGGCCCGCCAAGGCGATGTTCGCGAGCGCGGTCGCCTGCTGGCGCAACAAGGCGGCCTTGACGGTGTACGGATTGCTCGCGTTCGCGATCCTGGTCGGCGTGAGCTTGCTCACGGTGTCGCTGGCGAGTCTGCTCACCTCGTCGCGGCAATTGGCGTCGATCGTGCTGGCGCCGGTCGGGCTGGCGCTGCTGACGCTGATCCAGGCGAGCTTCTATCCGATGTATCGCTCGATCTTCAGCGACGGCGTTCGTTGAGGGCTAAGACGGCTGCAGCTTGGCCACGCCCAGCAGCAGCTCCTTCACGCCGGCGGGGCCGAAGTTGATCTTGGCGCGGGCGTCGTCGCCGTGCCCTTCGAGGCGGATGATCACGCCGTCGCCGAAGCGCGCGTGCCGCACCGACTGGCCGACGCGGAAACCGTGGCTGGGCCCCGCAGCGCGCGGCTCGGCGCCGGTCGCCGTCGGCACCGCCTCGTGCATGCCCGCGGCGCGCGCGCCCGCGAAGCGCGGCGTCAGCCACTTCAGGTGCTCGCCCGGAATCTCGGCCAGAAAGCGCGACCGCACGCCGTAGCGGGTCTGGCCGTGCAGCAGCCGGCTCTGCGCGTACGACAGATAAAGCCGCCGCCGCGCGCGCGTGATCGCCACGTACATCAGGCGGCGCTCTTCCTCCAGGCCATCGGCCTCGGTCAGGCTGTTTTCGTGCGGAAACAGGCCCTCCTCCAGCCCGGTGATGAACACGGCGTGGAATTCCAGCCCCTTGGCCGAGTGCACGGTCATCAACTGCACCGCGTCCTGTCCGGCGGCGGCCTGGTTCTCCCCCGCTTCCAGCGACGCATGCGAGAGAAACGCCGCCAGCGGCGAGGCGATCGCGGCGTCGGCGTCGGCGCGCGTGGCCGGCGCATCGGCCGGGTAGCCCTCCTCGGCGACGAACGCGGCGGCGGCGTTGACCAGCTCCTGCAGGTTTTCGATGCGCTCCTGCCCTTCTTTCTCGGTGCGATAGTGAGCGAGCAGGCCGCTTTTCTCGATCACCGCCTCGACCAATTCCGGCAGCGGCAGGCCGGCGGTTTCCGAGCGCAGGCCGTCGATCAGCCTGACGAAGGCAGAAAGGCTCGCGCCGGCGCGCCCGCTCAGCGCGCCGGCCGCCGCGAACAGGCTCGTGCCCGCGGCACGCGCCCCGTCGCCCAACTGCTCGAGCGTGCGCGCGCCGACACCGCGCGGCGGAAAATTCACCACCCGCAGCAGCGCCGTGTCGTCGTTCGGGTTCTCCAACAGGCGCAGGTAGGCGAGCGCGTGCTTGATCTCGGCGCGCTCGAAGAAACGCAGGCCGCCATAGACGCGGTACGGGATGCCGGCGGAGAACAACGCGTGTTCGATCACGCGCGACTGCGCGT
>JAKANT010000299.1 GCA_021823635.1 Pseudomonadota bacterium | reverse complement strand
GATCTCCGCGGAGGCGAGGAAGCGCACCTTGTCTGTGGGTCCGATGTCGGAGTGCGTGCCGGATCGCATGGCTGACCTACAGGCGGGATTGCAGGCGGCGCGGCGAACGGCGCGTTGACGGGTGTCAAGCCCGCCGCAGGCGGCGCGCGACTACATTGCACCCGATGACGATACGCAACGAAGTGGACATCGGCCCGCGGCGCCTGCCGGGAACGCTCGAGGCGCCGGCCCGTGCGCGCGCGCTGGTGATCTTCGCCCATGGCAGCGGCAGCAGCCGCGCCAGCCCGCGCAATCGGCGGGTGGCGGCGCGTCTGCACGAACGGGGACTGGCCACGCTTCTGTTCGATCTGCTCACCGAGCCTGAGGCGTCGGACCGGCGCAACGTTTTCGACATCGCGCTGCTGGCGCGACGGCTCGGCGAGGCGATCCAATGGGCGCGCGCGCAACCCGGGTCGGCCGCCGTGCCGTACGGCCTGTTCGGTGCCAGCACCGGCGCGGCGGCGGCGTTGCTGGCCGCGGTCGAACACGCGGCCGACGTGCGCGCGATCGTGTCGCGCGGCGGCCGCCCCGATCTGGCCGCCGACGCGTTGCCGCGGGTGACCGCGCCCACGCTGCTGATCGTCGGCGGCGACGATACGCAGGTGCTGACGTTGAACCGGTGGGCGTTCGAGCGCCTGGCGTGCGTCAAGCGGCTGGCGGTCGTGCCGCGGGCGACGCACCTGTTCGAGGAACCGGGCGCGCTCGAGCAAGTGGCTACGCTTGCGGCCGACTGGTTCGCCGAGCATCTGCGTCCCGAAGAGCCCGCCGATGAGTGATTCCGTCCGTCTGCCGTTCGAAGACCGTGCTGGCGCGGGCCGGGCGCTCGCCGAGGCGCTGACGCGCAAGCGGTTCGCCGATCCGGTCGTGCTCGCGCTGCCGCGCGGCGGCGTGACGGTGGCGCTTCCGATCGCGCGGCGACTGGCCGCGCCGCTCGACCTGCTGCTGGTGCGCAAGATCGGCGTGCCGTACCAGCCCGAGCTGGCGGTGGCGGCGGTGATGGACGGCGAGTCCCCGGTGCTGGTGATCGACGAGCCGATCCGCGCCGACACCGGCGTGTCGCGCGACTACATCGAGCGCCAGGCGCAGGCGCAACTGGCCGAGATCGAGCGCCGGCGCCGCGCCTATCTCGGCGGCCGTGCGCCGCTTCCGGTCGCGGGCAAGACCGCGATCGTGGTCGACGACGGCATCGCCACCGGCACCACCATGCGCGCCGCGGTCAAGGGGCTGCGCCAGCGCGGCCCGGCGCGCATCGTGATCGCGGTGCCGGTGGCGCCGCCCGAAACCGTGGCCGCGCTGCGGCGCGAAGTCGACGACGTGGTCTGCCTGGCGCAGCCCGAGCCGTTCGGCGCGATCGGCTACTTTTACCGCGACTTCCACCAGTTGAGCGATGACGAAGTGATGGCGGCGCTCGCGGCCGCGCCGGGGCCCGCGCCCGAATCGGTGTAAAAACGCGTCGACTCCGGCTCGCGCCGGCCTCGCCGATGAAGCCCGCCTGCGAATCCGCGCTGCTCACCGATCTGTACCAGCTCACGATGCTGCAGGCGTACTGGCAGCACGGCATGGACGGCGAGGCGGTGTTCGAACTGTTCGTGCGCAAGCTGCCGGAGAGCCGCGCCTTCCTGGTCGCGGCGGGGCTGGAGCAGGCGCTGGACTTCGTCGAGGGCGCGCGCTTCGCCGACGACGAACTGGCGTGGATCGAGCGCAGCGGCCGTTTCGCGCCGGGCTTCGCGCAGTGGCTGAGCGAGCTGCGTTTCACCGGCGACATCTGGGCGATGCCGGAGGGCACGGTCTTTTTCGCCGACGAGCCGGTGCTGCGCGTGGTGGCGCCGATCGCGCAGGCGCAGTGGCTGGAGACGCGGCTGCTGAACCTGATCCACTTCCAGACCGCCATCGCCTCCAAGGCCGCGCGCTGCGTGCTGGCGGCGCAGGGGCGGACGCTGATCGATTTCGGACTGCGCCGCGCGCACGGCGCGGAAGCGGGGCTGCTCGCGGCGCGCGCCGCGTATCTCGCGGGCTTCGCCGGCACGGCGACGGTGCTCGCGGGCGCGCGCTTCGGCATCCCCGTGTTCGGCACCATGGCGCATTCGTTCGTGCAGGCGCACGACAGCGAGGCCGAGGCGTTCGCGCGCTTCGCCGAATCGTTCCCGCAGCACACGGTGCTGCTGCTCGACACCTACGACACGGTCGCGGCCGCGCGCCGCGTGGTGGAACTGGCGCCGCGGCTCGCGGCGCGCGGCATCGAGGTGAAAGGCGTGCGGCTGGACAGCGGCGATCTGGATGCGCTGGCGCGCGCGGTGCGCCGCGTGCTCGACGCAGGCGGCCTGCGGCGGGCGACGATCTTCGCCAGCGGCAATCTGGACGAGCATCGCGTGGCCGCGCTCGCCGCTTCCGGTGCGCCGATCGACAGCTTCGGCATCGGCACCAGCCTCACCACGTCCAGCGATGCGCCGTATCTGGACGCGGTGTACAAGCTGCAGGAGTACGCGGCAATGGCGCGCCGCAAGCGCTCCGCCGGCAAGAGCACCTGGCCGGGCCGCAAACAGGTCTGGCGCGCCCGCGACGCGAGCGGGCGGTTTTGCGGCGACCTCGTCACGTTGCATGACGAGCCGGGCGAGGGCGAGCCGCTGCTCGTGCCCGTGATGCGGGGCGGGCGGCGGCTGCCGCAGCCTGCGCTGGCCGATGCACGCGCGCGCTGCCGCGAGCAATTGGAGGCGCTGCCGCCTGCGCTGCGCATACTGACGCCGCCGTGGCCGGCGTACCCGGTGACGATCGGCGCCGGCGTGCGGCGGCTGGCGGGCGAGGTCGATGCGAGGACGCCATGATGAATCCAGGTTTGCCCCGTTACGATTACTTCGACCACGATGCCGACACCGGTGTGATCGGCCGCGGCGCGACGATCGAAGAAGCGTTCGTCCACGCCGCCGAGGCGACCTTCGCGCTGATGTGCGATCCGGCGCGCGTCGAGCCGCGCGAGCGCCTCGAGGTCGAATTCGAGGAGGGCGACCCGGAACTTGCGCTCGTCACGTGGCTCAATGCTTTGCTGGCGCAGGCGAACGCCAGAGGTGTGGCGCTGGCGCGCTTCGAACTGACGCGCGACGGCAGCCGCTGGCGCGGTGCGGCCTGGGGCGAGCCCTGGCATGCGGGGCTGGAGCGCGGCACGCAGGTCAAGGGCGCGACGCTGACCGCGCTGGCGGTGATCGAACGGCCGACCGGGTGGGAAGCGCGCTGCGTGGTCGATCTGTGAGGCGGCGATGGATCTGAGCAAACTGCAAGCGATCGACGAATGGACCTGGACCGTGCCGCGCGCCGCGGACGAGCGGCGGCACGACGTGCGGCTGTACGGCACGCGCGAGCTGCTGGCGGCGATGGACGATAAGGTGCTCGAGCAGATCACCAACGTCGCGCGCCTGCCGGGGCTGGTGGGGGCGGCGTATGCGATGCCCGATGCGCATTGGGGCTACGGCTTTCCGATCGGCGGCGTGGCGGCCTTCGACCCTGCAGCCGGCGGCGTGATCTCCGCCGGCGGCGTCGGCTTCGACATCTCCTGCGGCATCCGCTGCCTGCGCACCAATCTGACCGAAGCCGACCTCGCGCCGCGCGCCACCGCGCTGGCGGATT
>JAKANT010000298.1 GCA_021823635.1 Pseudomonadota bacterium | reverse complement strand
TTCGATCATGCCACCCACCGGCACGCGCCCGTCGAACTTCTGTTTCCTTTCCTTCAGCTGCTCCTTGGCGCGGGCCACGAATGCCAGCGCCTGTTCGATCTCGTGCACGTGCGCCAGCATCGGCACCAGGATGCGCACGGTGCCGACCGTGGAGGCGCGCAGGATCGCGCGCAATTGGGTCAAGAACAGCTCCGGATAGGCCAGGCAGTAGCGGATCGCGCGCAGCCCCAGCGCCGGGTTGGACTCGGGGGTCGGGCTGCCGTCGTTGATGCCGAGCGAGGCGCGCGCCGCTTCGTTCAGCACCTTGTCGGCACCGATGTCGAGCGTGCGGATCACGACCGGCTTGCCCTTCATCGCGCGCGCCACCTTGGCGTACGCCTCGTACTGCTCGTCCTCGTCGGGCAGCTCGTCGCGGTTCATGAATAGGAACTCGGTGCGGAACAGCCCAACGCCGTCGGCGCCCGCTTCGAGCGCCTCGCGCGCGTCCTCCGGCGCCTCGATGTTCGCGTACAGATCGATCGCGATGCCGTCGCGGGTGCGCGCGATCTTGGTGCGCAGCTTGCGCAGCTCGCTGCGATGTTCGGCGTCGATGCGCAGCCGCTCGCGGTAGGCCGCCAACTCGGCGCCGTCCGGATTCACGAGCACGCGTCCCGCACCGGCGTCGATCACCACCAGGTCGCCTTCGGCGATGCGCTCGCGCGCGTGCGCGGCGCCGAGCACGGCCGGCAGCCCCAGGCTGCGCGCCAGGATCGCGGTGTGCGAGGTCGGCCCGCCCAGTTCGGTCACGAAACCGCCCAGCACCACGTCTTCGCGTCGCTTCAAGTGCAGCATGTCAGCCGGCGCCAGATCGTGCGCGACCAGGATCAGCCGTTCGCCGTCGCCGCTTCTGCGCACGGCCGCGCTCGGCGGTTTGCTGCCGGCCAGCCGCCGCAGCACGCGCTCGACCACCTGCCGCACGTCCTGCGAGCGCTCGCGAAAATAGGCGTCGTCGATCGATTCGAACTGGCGGCACACTTCCTCGAGCTGAATCGTCAGCGCCCATTCGGCGTTGATCAGCCGTGTGCGCACCAGGTCGCGCGGCGCATCCGCCAGCAGCGGATCGTCCAGGATCATGCGGTGCAGGTCGAGGAAGGCGCCGACCTCGCTCGGCGCGCCCGGCGCCACTTCGGAGCGCAGTTCGTCGAGCTCGGCGCGCACCAGCGAGAACGCGTTGTTCAGCCGCGCCACTTCGTGCAGCACGTCCTTGCGTTCGATCGCGTATTGCCGCACTTCGAGCTCGCTCGGCGCCAGCAGGTGGGCGCGACCGATCGCGATGCCCGCGTTCGCGCCCGATGCGACCCCGATGCCCGTCAGCTCGCGCGTCATTCCTCGCCGAACTTTCCTTCGATCAGCGCGCCGATCGCCGCCACCGCCTCGGCCTCGTCCGGCCCGTCGGCCTCGACGGTGACGGTCGATCCTTGCCCGGCGGCCAACATCATCACGCCCATGATCGACTTCGCGTTCACGCGCCGGCCGTTCTTGGCGATCCAGACCTCGGACGCGAACTTCGACGCCACCTGTGTCAGCTGGGCGGAGGGCCGCGCGTGCAGGCCGAGCTTGTTGTCGATTCTGAAGTCGCGCGAGATCATCGGTCTTCGGTCGACGCCGTTGCTTCGGCCGGCACCGTCAGGATGCCTGCGGCGCCTCCAGCCAGCGCCTTGTCCACCGCTTCGGCCAGCGTGCCGTCGCGGTAACACAGCACGCGCAGCAGCATCGGCAGGTTCACGCCCGCCAGCACGGCGACTCGCCCCGGTTCGATCAGCCGGCGCGCGATGTTGGCGGGGCTGGCACCGAAGGCATCGGTCAACACCAGCACGCCGCCGCCGTCGTCGATCTCCTGCACGATTCGACGCGCCTGCGCGAAGGTTTCCTCCACGTCGGCGTCCGCCGGCACGTCGAGGGCGCGCACGCCGCCCTGCGCGCGCTGCGGGGCGCAGGCGTACACGTGCGCGCCGGCCGCCGCCAGCGCGCTCGCCAGCGGTGCGTGCGCGATCAGCAGCACACCGATCACGGCAGCGGCCCCGGGACGGTCGGCGTCGGCGCTGCCGCGGCGGGGCGCGCTGTCTCGCGATTCGCGACCTCGCGTTCGAGCGCGTCGGCGAATAGTGCCGCCACCGGGCAGCCGGTCTGCTGCGTGATTTCGACGAAGCAGGTCGGGCTGGTGACGTTGATTTCGGTCAGGTATTCGCCGATCACGTCCAGCCCCACCAGCAGCAGCCCGCGCGCGGCGAGCACGGGCGCGAGCGCGCGCGCGATGCGCAGGTCCGCCTCCGACAGCGGCTGCGCGCGGCCCACGCCGCCGGCGGCCAGATTGCCGCGCGACTCGCCCGGCTTCGGTATGCGCGCCAGGCAGTAGGGCACCGGTTCGCCGCCGATCAGCAGCACGCGCTTGTCGCCGTCGGCGATCGCCGGGATGAATCGCTGCGCCATCACCGTGCGCCGGCCGTACTCGGTCAGCATCTCGACCACGGCGTTGAAGTTCGGATCGTCTGCGCGCAGCCGGAACACGCCCCGGCCGCCCATGCCATCGAGCGGCTTGAGCACGATGTCGCGCTGTTCGGCGTGGAACTCGCGCAGCAGGCGCGCATCGCGCGTCACCAGCGTCGGCACGGTGAACTGGGGAAATTCTGCGATCGCCAGCTTCTCGTTGTGGTCGCGCAGCGCCTGCGGGTCGTTGAACACGCGCGCGCCCAAAGCCTGCGCGCGCGACAACAGCAGCGTAGCGGTCAGGAATTCGACGTCGAACGGCGGGTCCTTTCGCATCAGCACGGCGTCGAAGTCCGCCAGATCCCTGTACGCGGTGCCGCACACCGCGTACCAGTCGTGGTCGTCGGCGCGCAGCGCAAGCTCGCTCGCTTCTGCCTGCACGCGCCCGCCGCGCAGCGCCAGTTGCGCCGCCGTGCAGGCGAAGATGCGGTGGCCGCGCGCCGCGAGTTCGCGCGCCATCGCCACGCTCGAATCTTTATAGGCCTTCAGCTCGTCGAGCGGATCGACGACGAACAGCAGCGCCAGGCGCCGCACCATGTCAGCCGGCGATCGCCGCCGCCGGCGCCTGCGCCGGCGCAGCCAGATGAACGGTGCGCTCCAGTTCCAGCGACGCGGCCAGCAGCGCAAGCCGCGCCACCACGCCGTAGCTGTAGAAGCGGTTGGTGGGCGCGGTGCCGGGCGCTGCCTTGCAGTCCGGCAGGTTGCAGCTGGCGGCGAACGC
The DNA here is from genome assembly GCA_021823635.1 of Pseudomonadota bacterium. Taxonomy (GTDB): domain Bacteria; phylum Pseudomonadota; class Gammaproteobacteria; order Burkholderiales; family Burkholderiaceae_F; genus JAKANT01. Next base: position 418 of record JAKANT010000298.1, on the reverse strand, counting down.
CAGCGGCACGAAGTGTGCGCCCGGGGCGTTGAGGTTTTCGTCGATGCCGCGGCTGCGATTGACGCGATAAAAGCCGCCGACCACGTACCGATCGATCATGTAAACGACCGGCTCGGCCACCGCGTCCTCGATCTTTTCGTACGTCGGCACGCCCTCCTGGATGATCACCTCGGTGACCGCCAGCCCTTCCTTGACCACCGCCATCTTGTTGCGCTGCTTGCGGTTCAGGTCGCGCACGTCGGCGGCGTCGCGCACCGTCATGATGCCCATGCCGTAGGTGCCAGCGTCGGCCTTGACGATCACGAACGGCTGCTCGCTGATGCCGTACTCCTTGTACTTGTCGCGGACGCGCGCAAGCAGCCAGTCGACGTTGCTCGCCAGGCACTCTTCGCCGACGCGCTTGTGGAAGTCGACCTGC
>JAKANT010000297.1:3375-3665 GCA_021823635.1 Pseudomonadota bacterium | reverse complement strand
CGCAATTCGTCCTGCGCAACGATCAAATCGTGGATGTCGAACGCGATCGTGTATACCGCCGCCACGCGGCCGCCCGCGTCGAAGTCCGGAAATACCTGCACGCGCGCCCAGCGCGGCGGACCGGCCCGGTGCGTCAGCAGCCTTTCGTAGCTGACCGTGCGCCCGGCGAAAGCGGCCGCGAAGCCCTCGCGCGCAGCGTTCCACGCCGCCTCGCCGTACAGCTCGGGCAGCGTGCGGCCGAGCAACTGGTCGCGCGGCCGGCCGGCCCATGCCACGTAGGGCGCATTGCA
>JAKANT010000297.1:0-3365 GCA_021823635.1 Pseudomonadota bacterium | reverse complement strand
CAGAACGTCAGCATGCATTCGGGAGACCAACGGCCGATCGGCAGCTCGATCGCGTCGACCAGCCGTTCGATGTGCGTGACGCGATCGAAGTCGGGAATCGAGTCCACGGGTCTTACGCCGCGCGCCGGTCGAGCATCGCCTGCGCGATCGTGTTGACGTCGGTGTATTCGAGTTCGGCGCCGGCCGGAACCCCACGCGCCAGGCGCGTGATCTTCAACTGCGGATCGCGCGCATGCACCAGTTCCGTGATGTAGTGCGCGGTGGCGTCGCCTTCGGGCGTGAACGAGGTGGCGATGATCAGCTCTCGCACCGTGCCCTCGGTGGCGCGCGCCAGCAGTCGCTCGAGCTGGATCTCGCGCGGGCCGATGCCGTCGAGCGGCGACAGCCGGCCAAGCAGCACGAAATACAGGCCTGAGTACGACAGCGACTGCTCGATCGTCAGTTGGTCGGCCGGGCTCTCGACCACGCACAGCAGGCCGGCGTCGCGGCGCGGGCTCGCGCAGGTGGCACAGATCTCGTCCTCGGTGAGCGTGTTGCAACGGGCGCAATGGCGAATCTCGCGCGCCGCCGCCAACAGCGCCTCGCCCAAGGCGACCGCCGCGTCGCGGTCGTGCTGCAACAGATGGAAGGCGATGCGCTGCGCCGAGCGCGGCCCGATGCCCGGCAGCCGCTTCAATGCGTCGACCAGCCGATCGAGCGTGGCGCCGAGTTTCACGGTACGGGCCCGGGGTGCGGGTTCACATGCGGCAAAACCGTCGAATCGACATTCGTCCTACCGGTCGCGACGGCGCGGCGGCGCTAGAACGGCAGCTTGAATCCGGGCGGCATCGGCAGGCCGGCGGTGAGCTGCGCCATCTTCTGCTGCGACACCTCTTCGGCTCGGCGCACCGCGTCGTTGAAGGCCGCCGCCACCAGGTCCTCGAGCATGTCGCGGTCGTCGCCGAGCAGCGACGGATCGATCGCCACGCGCCTGACCTGGTACTTGCAGGTCATCACGACCTTCACCATGCCGGCGCCCGCCTGTCCTTCGACTTCGAGCTGCGCCAACTCTTCCTGCAGGCGCTTCATGTTGTCCTGCATCTTCTGCGCCTGCTGCATCAGGCCGGCCAGTTGGTTCTTCATCATCGCGGGTACCTGCATCAATCGATCGGCCTGATCGAGTCGGGATCGACCCGGGCGCCGAAGTCTTCGATCAATTGTTGCACGAAGGGATCCGTATAGATCGATGTCTCGGCCCGCTTCTGCCTTTCTTGACGGACCGACTCGGCGCGCGCGGCCGCGGTGTCGGCGGCAGCACCGACCTCGACCTGCACCTTGACGGGGCGACCCAAGTGCTCCGAAAGCGCCTGCTTCAGCCGCTCCACCGTGCTGGCCTCGGCCAAGGCCTTCACCGGTACGCGTAGCCGGAACACGTCGTTGGCCGCCGACAGCAGTTCGCTGCGCGCCGCCAGTTCGCGTGTCATCGCGGTCAGCGGCAGACGGGCCACCAGCGACGGCCAGTCGAGCGGCGCGTCCGCACGCTCCTGATCGGCGCTGGCCTGGGCCCCCTGCGGCGCAGGTGTTGGCTGCGTGCCGGCGCGCGCGGCGCCTTCGCTCGCCGGTGCGGCGGGTCGCGCACGGCTCGCTGCGCGCGCAAGCGAAGCGGTCGTGCGCGGCGGGCGGCTTCCCGCCAGCGCCGCGACGCGCGGCGCACCGGCCGGCACCGGGGCGAACGCCAGCATACGCAGCAGCGTCATCGTGAAGCCGGCGTATTCGTCGGGTGCGAGCGACAGGTCGTTGCGCCCGTGCAGAGCGATCTGGTAGTAGACCTGAACCTCCTCGGGCGCGAACTGGGCGGCGAAACGGCGCACGGCGTCCGCGTGCGCGACGTCGTCGCCGATCGCCTCCGGCACCCGTTGCGCGAGCGCGATCCAGTGCAGCAGGCTGCCCAGGTCGCGCAGCGCCTGCGAAAGTGAGTAGCTGCGCGCCGTCATCTCGTCGGCGACCGCCAGCATGGCGCGCGCGTCGCGCGCGGCCAGCGCATCGAGCAGCCGTACCAGCGCGGCGTCGTCGATCGCGCCCAGCATCTGACGCATCGCCTCGAGCGTCACCGTGCCGCCGCTATAAGCGATGCCCTGATCCAGCAGGCTCAGCGCGTCGCGCATGCTGCCGCGCGCGGCGCGCGCCAGCAGCCGCAGCGCCGCCGTTTCCGCCGCCAGGCCCTCGGCCGCCGCGATCTCGGCCAGCCGCCCGGCGATTGCGGGCTCCGTCATCGGCTTCAGATTGAACTGCAGGCAGCGGCTAAGCACCGTCACCGGAATCTTCTGCGGATCGGTGGTGGCGAGGATGAACTTCAGGTACTCGGGCGGCTCCTCCAGCGTCTTGAGCATCGCGTTGAACGCGTGCCCGGTCAGCTGGTGGACCTCGTCGATCATGTAAACCTTGAAGCGCGCGTTGCTCGGCGCGTACACGGCGCGATCGAGCAGCGCGTCCATTTCCTCGACCTTACGGTTGCTGGCCGCGTCCAGCTCGACGTAGTCGATGAAGCGGCCGGCGTCGATCGCCGTGCACGCTTCGCAGGCGTTGCAGGGCCGGGCGGTGATGCCGCCGCGGCCGTCGGGTCCGACGCAGTTCAACGCCTTGGCCAGGATGCGCGCGAGCGTGGTCTTGCCCACACCGCGCGTGCCGGTGAAAAGGTACGCGTGATGTAGTCGCTTCTGCTCGAGCGCGTTGCGCAGGGCGGCGACGACATGCTCCTGCCCGACGATCGACTCCAGATCGCGCGGGCGCCATTTGCGGGCCAGGACTTGGTACGACATGCGGGCTGCGTACGAAGGGGCGGCAGTCTAGCCGCGCGCGGCGAAGCGGGCGAGCGCCTCCCCGGTCAGGCGGCAGATGCGCCAGTCGGGAAGCACGTCGGCGCCGAGCGAACGATAGAAGTCGATCGCCGGCCGGTTCCAGTCGAGCACCGCCCATTCGAAACGACCGCAGCCGCGTTCGACCGCCAGCCGCGCCAGATGGCGCATCAGCGCCTTGCCATAGCCCTTGCCGCGCGCCTCCGGTACGACGAAGAGGTCCTCGAGGTAAAGACCGCGCCGCGCCAGGAAGCTCGAGAAGTTGTGGAAGAACAGCGCGAACGCCACCGGCTGCGCGCCTTCCCATCCGAGCACGCATTCGATCACCGGGCGCGCGCCGAAAAGCTCCTCGCGCAGCTGCGCTTCGGAGCCCGACACGAGGTGCGCCAGCCGTTCGTAGTCGGCCAGCGCTCGGATCAATGCGAAAACATGCGGCACGTCCTGAGGGCGCGCCGGTTCGATACGGAAGTCGGCAGGCATCGGTCTCACCGCAGTGCGCCGTCGCCGGCCCGCGCGCCGCGGCGCGCGCAG
>JAKANT010000296.1 GCA_021823635.1 Pseudomonadota bacterium | reverse complement strand
GCGCACCGACGTCAGCTCACCGCTCACCTTGGCGCGCACCACGGCAGTGGCGCGGGCGCTCATGGTGCCGATGGCACTCACCACCACCCGTACATCGCCCCGCTGCACGGTGCCCACCGACACGGGGGCCGAGCCGCGATGCAGCGTGAACGGCGCTTCGCTCATTGCGCACCCGCGGCGCGGCCGACGATCACGCGCGTGCACGGATTGCGGCCGAACCAGTACGCCAGTTCGCGCGGATGCTCGAGGTCCCACACCACCAGATCGGCGCGCTGCCCGACGACCAGCCGGCCGCGATCGCGCAGGCCGAGCGCGCGCGCGCCGTTCACCGTCATGCCGCGCAGCGCTTCTTCCGGCGTCAGGCGAAACAGCGTGCAGGCCATGTTCAGCATCAGCAGCGGCGACAGCGTGGGCGACGAGCCGGGATTGTGATCGGTGGCGATCGCGATCGGCACGCCGGCGTCGCGCAACGCCGCCACCGGCGGCAGCTTCGTTTCGCGCAGGAAGTAGAACGCGCCGGGCAAAAGCACCGCGACGGTGCCGGCGCGCGCCAACGCGGCCACACCGGCCTCCGACAGGTATTCCAGATGGTCGCAGGACAGCGCGTTGAATTCGGCCGCCAACAGTGCGCCGCCTTGGTCGCTCAACTGCTCGGCGTGCAGCTTGACCGGTAGGCCGAGCGCGCGCGCCGCGTCGAACAGGCGCCGCGTCTGCGCCGGCGTGAAGCCGATGCGCTCGCAGAAGGCGTCCACCGCATCGACCAGCCCCTGCGCATGCAGCCGGGGCAACCAATCGATCACCGCGTCGATGTAGGCGTCGCTGCGGCCGGCGAACTCCGGCGGCAGCGCGTGCGCCGCGAGGTAGGTCGTGGTTACCGTCAGCGCGAGTTCGCGGCCGAGCCGGCGCGCGACGGCCAGCGTACGCGCCTCGTTCGCCTCGTCCAGCCCGTAGCCGGATTTGACCTCCAGCGTGGTGACGCCTTCGGCCATCAACGCCAGCGCGCGCGCGCGGGCGGCGTCGAACAGTTGCCGATCGCTCGCCGCGCGCGTGGCGGCGACGGTGGAGACGATGCCGCCGCCGGCGCGCGCGATGTCTTCGTAACTCGCGCCTTGCAATCGCAGTTCGAACTCGGCGGCGCGGCTGCCTCCGTACACCAGATGCGTGTGGCAGTCGATCAGGCCCGGCGTCACGAGCGCGCCGTCCAGGTCGTGTTCGGACTGGACGTCCAACTCGCGCGGCAAATCCTCGTCGGCGCCGACCCAGGCGATGCGCTCGCCGTCGGCGGCGAGCGCGCCGCGCTCGATCAGTCCCCAGCCGCGGTCGCCCGCCAGCGTCACCAGGCGCGCATTGCGCCATAGAGTCCTCATCGCGCGCCTCCTGCCGCTGCGGCGGTCAGCCACCAGCCGATCGGCTCCTGTGTGCGCTCGCCGGCGACGAAGGTCAGCGTCGCGGGCGCCTCGTCGAACCACAGCAGCGCGCGCGGCGGCACCTCGATGTCGCCGCAACGGCCCGCCACTGCGCTGAACAGGCCGCATGCGGAATTGCGCGCCACGCGGTGCGCCCGGCCGTCGGCAGCGAGGACCATCGCCCCGGCCACGCCGCTCAGCATCAGGTTCAGGCCCTGCGTCGGACCGTCGATCAGCCGGCAGTACGTCTCGGCCTCGCCGCGGAACGACACCGGCGGGCCCGCGCGGCGCAGCCGTTGCGTGCGCTCGCCGATCGTCAACTCGACACCGGCACCGTCGACCACGGCGAACCAGCGCACGACACCGGGGAACGCGGAGAAAGGGCCGTCGCGATCGATCGCGGCCACGCTGACGCGCACGCGCCAGCCCTCCGCTCGCGGCCAGGCGAGCAGTTCGCGCGTCGCGCCGCCGCCGTTACGCCACGGCTGCGGCGTCACATCGGCGGCGCGCACGAGCCGGTGCTTCACGGGCTGAACCTGCCTTCCAGTTGATAGCGCGATCCCGGATGCACCAGACGCGCCAGCGTGATCGGCACGCCGCGGCTGACCGTGCGGCGCACGACGATCAGGCACGGTTCGTCGCGGCCGATGCCGAGCAGCTTCGCTTCCTGCGCGGTCGGCCGGCTGGCTTCGATCGTGTACTGCGCCTCCCACAGCGGCGCGACCTCGAGCAGATAGTGCGTCGGCGTAGTGCGCGTGAAATCGACGTCCAGGTAGTTCGGCGCGCAGGCCGGGTTGACGTAGCGGTCCTCGCACTGCAGCGGCACGCCGTCGTCGAAGTGCACGATCAGGGTGTGGAACACGCGCCCGCCGGGCGCGAGCCCCAATTGTTCGGCCAGCGCGCGCGGCGCACGCTCCTCGCGCTTGACGTGCACCTCGGCGTGATGACGATGGCCGCGCGCCTCGATTTCCTCGTGCAGGTCGCGAATCGTCAGCGTCGACGACAGCCGGTGCGGCTGCGCGGCGAACGTACCGACGCCCTGCACGCGCTCGACCAGGCCTTCGGTCTGCAACTCGCGCAACGCGCGGTTGACCGTCATGCGGCTGACGCCGAATTGCGCCACCAACTCGGCTTCCGACGGCATCAACTGGCCCGGCCGCCAGCGGCCCGCCGCCAGTTGCGCCTTCAGATGCGACTTGACGCGCTGATACGGTGCGCGCGGTGCGCGCGCGGCGCTGCTGTCCATGTCGGCCAGCATAGTTGACTAGGCTTGTCTAGACAAGTACAGTCCAGCCGCCCGCACCCCACCGCCGGAGGTCCCGATGACCGACCTGTCCACGCCCCGCCCCGCCGCTCGCCCGCGCCCGGTGCGCGCCCCGCGCGGCTCCGAACTGGCCTGCCGCAACTGGCAGATCGAGGCCGCCTACCGCATGATCCAGAACAACCTCGATCCCGAGGTGGCCGAAAACCCGGATGCGCTGGTCGTCTACGGCGGCATCGGCAAGGCGGCGCGCAATTGGGACTGCTTCGAGGCGATCCTGGCCGCACTGCGGTCGCTGAAGGAAGACGAAACCCTGCTGATCCAGTCCGGCAAGCCGGTCGGCGTATTCCGCACGCAGGTCGATGCCCCGCGCGTGCTGCTCGCCAATTCCAATCTGGTGCCCAAGTGGGCGACCTGGGAGCATTTCAACGAACTGGACCGCAAGGGGCTGATGATGTTCGGCCAGATGACGGCCGGGTCGTGGATCTACATCGGCAGCCAGGGCATCGTGCAGGGCACCTACGAGACCTTCGCCGAAGCGGGCCGGCGCCATTACGGCGGCTCGCTCGCGGGCCGCTGGATCCTGACCGCGGGGCTGGGCGGCATGGGCGGCGCGCAGCCGCTGGCGGCCACTTTCGCCGGCGCCGCGTCGCTCACGATCGAATGTCAGCAAAGCCGCATCGACTTCCGGTTGCGCTCGCGCTATTTGGACGAACAGGCGACGGATCTCGACGACGCGCTGGCGCGCATCGCGCGCTACACGAAGGAGAAAAGAGCGGTGTCGGTGGGGCTGCTCGGCAACGCGGCGGAGATCCTGCCGGAACTGGTTCGCCGCGCCAAGGCCGGCGGCATCAAGCCCGACCTGGTGACCGACCAGACCTCGGCGCACGACCTGATCTACGGCTACCTGCCCGCGGGCTGGTCGGTGGAGCGCTGGCGCGCCGCGCAGGCGGACGCGAGCCAGCACGCGGTGCTGCGCGCGGAAGCCGCCCGCTCGTGCGCCGCACACGTGC
>JAKANT010000295.1 GCA_021823635.1 Pseudomonadota bacterium | reverse complement strand
AGCCGTCGACGATCCACAGCATCGCCGCGAGCGGCCGCGTCGTGCACGTGCGCGGCGAATACCTGCCGGTGGTCGCGCTCGAAGAGGTGCTGCAGGTGCCGCGGCGCCAGGCGCGCGACACCCAGATCCTGGTGATCGTCGAAGCCGAAGGCGGCCGCTGCGCGTTGCTGGTCGACGATCTGCTCGGCCAGCAACAGGTGGTGGTGAAGAACCTGGAGACGAACTACCGGCGCGTGCCCGGCATCTCGGGGGCGACCATCCTGGGCGACGGTCGGGTGGCGCTGATCATCGACGTCGCCAGCCTGGTGAAGCGCGCGCGGCACTGAGGCGGACGGCGCGGGCGGATGGGATCGATGCACGGCTACACGGGGCCGCAGACGGCTAGCGCCGCGCCAGCCGAGACCTGGCGCGCGCTCGTCGCTGCGGAGGTGTCGCAGCGCGCGGTCGGCGCAACGGTCGCTATGGCGAATGACTTGCCGCAGCGCGCGCGCCCACTGATTGCGATCGACATCGATCGCTTGCCGAGCGGCGTTGCAGCTGAGCGAGGCGTTCATGGGAGCGCGTGACGGCGCGCCCGAGCTGCTGCAGGCGCCGGCGGCCGATCTCGCCAGCCGCGAGTACCCGTTCGAGCGCGCCGACTTCGAGCGCGTCCGGCGACTGATCTTCGCCTATGCCGGCATCAGCCTGAACGACGGCAAACACAACATGGTGTACGGTCGCCTGGCGCGGCGCCTGCGCGCCACCGGGATGCGATCGTTTCGCGAGTACCTGGACCGGCTCGAGAACGACCGCGCCTTCGCCGCCGTCGAGCGCCAGCAGTTCGTCAACGCGCTGACGACCAATCTGACCGCGTTTTTCCGCGAGGCACATCACTTCCCGATCCTGGCCGAGTACCTGCGCGCGCATGCGGCACGCGGCGACCTGCGGCTGTGGTGCGCGGCGGCGTCCACCGGCGAGGAGCCGTATTCGTTGGCGATGACCGCGATCGAGACGCTCGGACCCGGCACCGGCGTGCGTATCCTGGCCACCGACATCGACACCCAGGTGCTGGCCCACGGCGAACGCGGCATCTATCGCGTCGATGCGCTCGGCCCGTGCGGCGCCGAGCGCGTGCGCCGCTTCTTTCTGCGCGGCACCGGCGCCAACGAGGGCCTGGCGCGCGTGCGGCCCGAGCTGGCGCGGCTGGTGTCGTTCGCGCCGCTGAACCTGCTGGCGGATGACTGGTCGGCGCTCGCCGCGTTCGCGCCGATGGTGGACGTCGTGTTCTGCCGCAACGTGATGATCTACTTCGACAAGCCGACCCAGCGGCGCGTGGTGGATCGTATCGCCCGCGTGGTGCGGCCCGGCGGGCTGCTGTTCGTCGGGCACTCCGAGAACCTGGCCGACCAACGGGCGCAGTTCGCCGCGCGCGGCCACACCGTCTACGAGAGGATAGGCGCGTGAAGGCATCGACGCCGGCTGCCGCAGTGCGACCGCGTGCCAGCGGAGCCGAAGGCGAAGCGCGCACTTTTTACTTCGAGCGCGACTTCGGCCGCCACGCAGTGAAGATCCTGCCGGGCGAATTCTTCGTCGCCGCCGAAGACATCGTTCTGTCCACCGTGCTCGGTTCGTGCGTGGCGGCTTGCATCTGGGACCGCAGCGCCGCGATCGGCGGCATGAACCATTTCATGCTGCCGGGCGCGGAGACGCCGTCGGCCGCCGGCGACGATCCGGTCGGTCTGGCCGGGCGCTACGGCGCGTTCGCGATGGAAAAGCTGATCAACGAGCTGATCAAGCGCGGCGGCCGCAAGTCCAACCTGGAGGCGAAGGTATTCGGCGGCGGCCACGTGATGCGCAACTTCACCACGCTCAACGTCGGCGAACGCAACGCGCGTTTCGTACTCGAGTTCCTGCGCACCGAAGGCATCCGCGTCGCCTCGCAGGACCTGCTCGACGTGTACCCGCGGCGCGTCGTGTTCTTTCCGGTGAGCGGCCGCGCGTTGTGCAAGAAACTGGCGCGCGCCGACGCCGCGCTGGTGGCGGCCGAACAGCGCTACGACGCCGAACTGCGCTCGCGCACGGTGGCCGGCGACGTCGAGCTGTTCTAGCCGTCGCAACGGGGGCCAAAAAATGAACAAGACCCGCGTGCTGATCATCGACGATTCGGCGCTCGTGCGCAGCCTGCTCGCCGACATCATCAACCGCCAGCCGGACCTGCAGGTGGTGGGCGCCGCGCCCGATCCGCTGATCGCGCGCGAGATGATCCGCGCGCTCGATCCGGACGTGCTGACGCTCGACATCGAGATGCCGAAGATGGACGGGCTCGACTTCCTCGAGCGGCTGATGCGGCTGCGTCCCACACCGGTGGTGATGGTGTCCACGCTGACCGAACGCGGCGCGCAGACCACACTGCGCGCGCTCGAGCTGGGGGCGGTGGACTTCGTCGCCAAGCCGCGGCTCGGCGTCGCGGCCGGCATCGAGGCGCTGGCGAGCGAGATCTGCGACAAGATCCGCGTCGCTGCACGCGCCCGGATGTTCCGTCATACCGGGGCGCGCCCCGCAGTGGCGGCACCGCGCAAACAGACGCCGACGCAGTTTTCGCGGTTGTCGACCGAAAAGGTGATCGCGATCGGCGCCTCCACCGGCGGCACCGAAGCGATCCGCGTCGTGCTCGAGCAGTTGCCGGCCGACGCGCCGGCGGTCGTGATCACGCAGCACATGCCGCCCGGTTTCACGCGCAGCTTCGCGGCGCGCTTGGACGGCTTGTGTCGTCTGACGGTGACCGAAGCGGTGGACGGCGAGCGCGCGCTGCCCGGACATGCCTACATCGCGCCGGGCGACCGTCACCTGAAGCTGACCCGCAGCGGCGCCAACTACCAGCTGGCGCTGGACGACGGGCCGCCGGTGAACCGCCACCGGCCGTCGGTGGAGGTTCTGTTCCGCTCGGTGGCCGCCCACGCCGGACCGAACGCGATCGGCATCATGCTGACCGGCATGGGTAAGGACGGCGCGGCCGCGATGCGCGAGATGAAAGACGCCGGCAGCTACAACATCGCCCAGGACGAGGCCACCTGCGTCGTGTTCGGCATGCCCAAAGAAGCGATCGCCGCCGGCGCGGTCGACGAGGTGTTGCCGGTGCAACGCATCGCGCAGCGCGTGTTGGAGCGGCTCGCCGCTCTCGGCGCCGGGCATCGCGTCTGACCGTCGGCGCTCGGAGATCGCCCGCGCGCGGATCGCGGGCCGCCCGGCCGCGGTCATAATCACGTGTGCAAAGCCCGCCGGGCGATCGCTGGCAGACGCGTGCTGCGAGAGGAACGTCCGGACTCCACAGAGCGGCGTAGCAGGTAACGCCTGCCCACCGTGAGGTGAGGATCAGAGCAACAGAGACGAGTCGCCGCGCGGCGCGAGCGGCGCGGCGGGTGAAACGGGCAATCTCTACGCGGAGCAACACCAAGTAGGCAGCCGGGGATCCTGCTCGGGGAGGCTGCGGGTCGGTGGCTCGAGCCGGCGCGCGAGCGCCGGCCTAGACGAATGATCGCCACGGCGCCAGCGATGGCGCCGCACAGAATCCGGCGTACAGGCGGGCTTTGCACATCGCTTGGCTGAGTCCCGGGCCGAACTTGATGTATCACTTTCACTCGGCCCCGTATCCCGTTCATTCACCGTGCTTTTGTCATTTTCCGCGGCACTTGAACTGTTGCC
>JAKANT010000294.1 GCA_021823635.1 Pseudomonadota bacterium | reverse complement strand
AACTGCAGGTCCTCGCGCACCATGCCCATCAGGTCGATGCGCGCGTAGCGCACGTGATCCTCGGGCTGGTTCTCGCCCCAGCGCGTGCCCATGTAACAGTTGATCGCGTACAGGCCCTGAGCCACCGCCCCGGAGCGGTCGATGTTGGCCTTCTCGGCGATCACGATTTTCTTGTTCTGGCCCCAGTAACGGGCTTCCCAGGCAGCCCCCGTGCCGCCCATGCCGGCGCCGACGATCAGGATGTCGATGCCGTCTTCGATGATGGTGTCGTAGGCCATTAGTAGTACACGCCTTTCTTGAACTTCAACCCGGTGTCCTTCAACGTGCGCAACCCGCCGTCGTCGAAGCGGATGTACTTCGGTTCGTTGAACAGCAACTGGCTGTCGCGCATCTCCTTGCTGGGCGGCGGCACCTTGCGCAGATCCGGAATCGCCTGACCCCACGGCTTGGTGGTGATCGGCGACAGGAAGTTCTTCTCGGTGCCGTTGCGGAACTTGATGCGCCAAGCGATCGTGCCGCGCTGCTCGTCGCGGTGCACGCGCACGCTGTGGCCGAGCGGCGCGAAATCGGCGTAGCCGCGCACGTCGATCGCGTGCTGCGGACAGGCCTTCACGCACGAATAGCACTCCCAGCACATGTTCGGCTCGATGTTGTAGGCGCGCCGATACGTCTTGTCGATGTGCATGATGTCCGACGGGCAGATGTCGACACAGTGGCCGCAGCCGTCGCACCTCGTCATGTAGACGAAGGTTGGCATTCGTCAGTCTCCCCAGTTGTCCGTCAAGAATCCCTGTGCAGCGCCAGCGCTCAGTAATGGCGCGGCGCTTCGCGCTTGATGCCGAGCCCCATGTCCATCGGCGCGTCGCGCAGCAGCTCCATCGAATGCCGCAGCCGCTGCTGCGGATCGTCGCGCGACAGCGTCGGCAGGTTCTCGGCGTTGCCGTTGGCCTTCGCCAGACGCTTTTCGAAGGCCGCCGCCGGCTTGAAGAACATGTGCGCGAACTTCGACCACGGCACGCCGGCGAACAGCACCGTCGTGGCCAGCAGGAAAAGCCAGAACAGCACGCCGGTGCCGCCGCCGGCCGCGGCCCAGATCAGGGCCAGTGTGGCGCTCGCCAGCAGCGACAAGATGAACAGGTCGGCGCGCATCACGCGCCACGGCGACTGACCTTCCGCCGCCACGTCGACGCGAATGAAAAACCAGAACCAGTAGCCGCCGATGCAGATCAGCAGGGCGCCGAGCCACCACAGCCCGACCCAGAACGGCGCGGCCTGCAGATCGAACACCAGTACCGCGGTGGCGACGACGAAAAAGATGAAGCCGTACATCCCGAGCAGGTGCGCGACGCGGCGCTTTTGGTTGCAGAACTCGCCAGAGGCCAGCACGTCGACCAGCGCCGTCTGCAGCGCGATGCCGGCCAGCTCGCCGCCGCTCACCGGACGCGCGCCGCGCTCGCGCGTACGGCGCCAGGTCTCGAAGAAATAGCGCGCGCTGCCCTTGTGCACGACGTCGGCCAGCGTGCCGAGCACGACCAGCACGACCATCACGACCACGTACCACTGCATGAACGACGGCGTCAGCGCGGCGGCCACACCGGCGAACGGATTGACGGTAAACATCGTTGCGCTTCTCCCCTCTTTCGCTGCGAGCCGCCGCCGCTAGCGCGGCAGCTCCTCGAACACGTTGGTCCAGACGTTCAACACCTGCGAAGCGCCAGGCGCGTCGCCGGTGCGGATTTCCTTGACGACGGTGAGCGTCGCCATGTCGATCTTGTGCAAGTTACCGTCGCCCGCGTTCGACACGTACGCGAAGCGGCCATCGCGCGTGAACGCGACATGGCCCATGCGGCCCTTGCCGATCGCCAGGTCCTTGACCACAGCCAGCGTCTTCGCATCCAGGATCGACACCACGTTGTTGCCGTAGTTGGTGACGAAGGCATAGCGCCCGTCCGGCGAGTTGTAGGCGTGGCCGATGCCGGTGCTGCGGGTGGCGGCGCGCGCCACGATCTTGCGCGTCTGCGCGTCGATGGCGACCACCTCGGTGCCTTCCAGTTTGCTGCCGGGACCGCGGTTGAGCATGTAAAAGAGCTTGCCGTCCTGCGAGAAGTTGCCGTGGTGGCCTTCGATGACCTCCTGCCCTTCGAGCGGCATGTCGATGCGCGCCTTCTGCGTAAACGACGGCACGTCGAAGATGATCGCCGCTGGCCGTTCGGTGCGGTCACGCCCCTCCACGACCAGCCACAGCTCGCGGCCGTCCGGGCTCGGTACCGGATAGTGGGGCTGCGACGGCGTCTTGATCTTGCGCACCGACCAGTCGCGCGTATCGACGATCACCAGGTGGCGGTCGACCCGATCGACCGTGTACGCGAAGCGCGAGTCCGGGCTCCAGCTGTTGTGCATCGAGGTCACCGCCATGCCCGGATCGACCGACACGTCGAGCTCGATGTTGCGCGCCACCTTGTCGGTCGCTGTGTCGATGAAGCTGACCCGCAGCTTGCCGCCGTCCAGCCCCCAGTGGTTGACCATCACCCATTTGCCGTCGGGGCTGGCGAGCGGGTGCTTGGGCCGGTTGCCGGTGCGCACGCGCGCCACGACCTGGCGCTTGACCAGGTCGATCACGGTGACGGTGTCGCCCTTCGGGAATTCCGATCCCACGTACACCTTGCGGCCGTCGGGTGTCGTGGTGCCGAGCACGCCGCCGGCCGTGGTCTCGAGCGTCGCGACCACCGCGTCGGTGCGCGCATCGACCAGGTACGCCTTGCCCTGCATGCCGTGCAAATGCACCAGCACGTCGGGCCATACCACCTCGCTCGCTCGTCGCTCACCGATGCCGGCGCAACCGGCGATCAGCAGCGTGGCCGCGAGCGCAGCCGTCGCGTGTCTCCTCCTCATGTCGTCTCCCTCCGTGTATTTGTCGCCGTGCGCGCCTCAGCGCGCCGAATGTCCGCTCAGCTTGACCTCCACGCGTTCGTGCGCCGCCAGCCCCTCGTAATAGCGCCGCAGAATGGCCAGCACCTCGGGCCGGCTGAACTCGGCCGGCACCTCGGCGCCCTCCGACAGCCACTTGCGCAGCTTGGTGCCCGACACCAGCAGCCGGTCCTTGTCTTCGTGCGGGCAGGTACGGCCTGAGGCCATACCGCCGCAGCGGTAGCACCAGAACGTCCAGTCGATCTTCAAGGGCTGTGTCTGCAGCGCGTCGCGCGGGATCTCGTCGAAGATCTTGTGCGCGTCGAACGGTCCGTAATAGCTGCCCACCCCGGCATGGTCGCGGCCGACGATCAGATGCGAGCAGCCGTAGTTCTGGCGGAACAGCGCATGCAGCAACGCCTCGCGCGGACCGGCGTAACGCATGTCGAGCGGATAGCCGGCCTGCACGACGGTGCGGGCCACGAAGTAGTTCTCGATCAGCACCCGAATCGCCTCGGTGCGGACCTCGGCCGGGATGTCGCCTGGCTTCAGCGCACCCAACAGCGAATGCACCAGCACGCCGTCGCACACCTCGATCGCCACCTTGGCCAGGTATTCGTGCGAGCGGTGCATCGGGTTGCGTGTCTGGAAAGCGGCGATCTTCGACCATCCGTACGATTCGAAAAGCGCCCGCGTCTGCGCCGGCGTCATGAACAGCGCGCCGTACTTTTCCGGGAAGCCGCCCGTCGACAGCACCTTGACCGGCCCGGCGAGATTGACCTCGCCCTGT
>JAKANT010000293.1 GCA_021823635.1 Pseudomonadota bacterium | reverse complement strand
GGTCGTGGAACGGCACCGTGATCTCGGCGCTGGCGGCGAGCCTCATCGACTGCCCCAGAACGGATAGAAGTTGAACCACGAATACGGCGAGGCGCGGCAGGTCCGCTCCAGCCGCGCGGCGTAACGCGTCATGGCCTCGGCCAGCACCTGCTCGCGCCGCCGCCGCGGCAGCTCGATGCGCTCGAGCAGCAGTTCGCACTCCAGCGCGTAGCGGCCGCGCTCCTTGATGCACGACAGCCAGTACACCGGGCAGCCGAGCGCGGCGGCGAACACCCACGGCCCCACCGGCAGCAGCGCCGGCGCGCCGAGAAACGGCACCGCCAGCGTGCGGCCCATCACGCCCGACACCGGCACGCGGTCGGCGGCGATGACGACGAATTCGCCGCGCCGCACGCAGTCCGCGAGCTCGACGGCGCGCGCCATGTCGATTTCGGTCACCTGCAGCAGGTTGGCGCCGCTTTCGGGATTCAGCCGCGCCAGCACGCGGTTGAAGCGCTGCGCATGGCGCGTGTGCACGAGAATCTTCAGCTTCAGTTGCGGCAGCCGCCGGCCGAGGGCGCGCAGCACCTCGAGGTTGCCGCAATGGGCCACCACCAGCACGCCGCCGCGGCCTTGCTCGACCGCGGCGACGAAGCGCGGATCGACATCGAGCCGCGCGTGCGCGAGGTCGAGCGCGCCGGTCCACGCCAGCCCCTTGTCGAGCAGCGCGTCGGCGAAGGTGGCGATGTGCCGCGTCACGTGCGCCAGCCGGCGCGGCCAGGCGCAGCCGGGCGCCAGCACGCCCACACGCTCGAGGTACTCGATCGAGCTGCGCCGCGCCACGCGGCGCGTCAGCGCGAAGTACAGCGCCACCGGCCAGATGACCAGCTTGTACAGCCAGCGTCCGCCGAGCCGATACACGCCCCACAGGAACCACAGCCCCGCCGACAGCCCTGCCTCGCGCAGGGCGGCCCAATGGACCGGCCGCGCGTCGGAGTCAGCAACGCTCGGCATCGCCGCGGGGGGAAACAAGGGCGGTCAACCGGCGCGCCGCCAGCAGCGGCAGCCGCGCGAGGAAACCGGCCGCCAGCCGCAGATGCAGCCCGACCATGCGCAGGTTGTCGCGCAGCAGGTCGAAGTGCGAAACGCCGTCGGCCGGATAGGTGACCGGTGTGCGGACGTTGACCACCGGCACGCCGGCCCAGAACAGGCGCACGATGATGTCGGTGTCGAACTGCATGCGCGGCCCGACCGCACGCGCGTCGTCCAATGCCACCGCCGGTGCCAGCGGATAAAGCCGAAAACCGCACATCGCATCGCCGATCGCGCCCGACAGCGTGTACACGCGCGCCAGCACGTTGGTGATCGAGCGCCCGTACAGGCGCACCGTCGGCACCGTCTCGTCGTACACCGGCACGCCGTTGACGACCGCCTCGGGCCGTTCGCGCGCGGCGGCGACGAACTTCGGGATGTCGCGCGCGTCGTGCTGGCAGTCGGCGTCGATCTGCACCGCGTGCGTGAATCCTTCGGCGAGCGCGGCGCGAAACCCGGCCAGTACCGCCGCGCCCTTGCCGCGATTGCGCGGCAGCCGCACCAGCCGCAACCAGCCGGCGTTGTCCGCCACCAGGCGGTCGATCGCCGCCGCGCAGGCCGGCCCGCTGCCGTCGTCGACCAGCCAGCAGGGAAGGCCGGTCGCTCGCAGCCGCTCGACCAGCAAAGGCAGCGCGCCTTCGTGGTCGTACACCGGAACGACCACGCACGGCCGAAATGCGGTTTCCTTCATTGGCCGACTTGACGCGCGCCGCCGGCGCGCTTCACCGTTCGAGCGCGTACAGCGCGTCGATCGCCTGGCCGATCGTGCGCACGCTCTTGAACGACCGCACGTCGACCTTGCGGCCGAAGATCTGGTTGTACTTCAGCACGATGTCGGCGGCGTCGATCGAGTCCAGGTCCAGATCGTCGTAGATGTCGGCGTCGCGATGGATGCGCGCGCGCTCGACGCCGAAGTACTCGTGCAGGAATTCGGCCAGCCACTGTTCGGCCTGCTCGCGCGTCAAGTGGTCGCGCCGCATCGCTCCTCCCCTCACGGCCTAGCCGTCTACGCAGCCGGACGTTCGGCCGGCCGCTGCGCGGCGACGAAGCGGGCCAGCGCGCGCAGGCTGGCAAAGTGGCGCCGGTTGTCTTCCGAATCGGCCGTCAGCTTGACACCGTAGCGCTTGGCGAGCGCCACGCCGATCTCCAGCGCATCGATCGAATCCAACCCCAGCCCCTCGACGAACAGCGGCGCCTCCGGGTCGATGTCCTCCGGCCGCACGTCCTCCAGTCCGGTGCAGGACACGATCAGCTCGGCGATTTCCCGCTCAAGTGGCTCCATGATCGGACATCTCCGTGTCGTAAATGCCTTGCAGTCTGGCGTTCAAATCCCGCGCGGCCAAGGCGACGGAGCCGTGCGCCGCGACGATCGGAGCCACGTCCAAAGGCGGCCGCACAACGACCTCGAAACGCGGCACGTCCATCGGCATCGCGTGCCACGCCGCGCCCTTGTACAGCACGGGATCGGACACGGCGATTGTAACCACCACCACGCGACAGCCCGTGCGCACCGCGATGTTGGCTGCACCGCGCCGCAGCCGCACCGGCGCGCCGGGTCGCGTGCGCGTGCTCTCCGGGAAGATCAACACGCGACCGCCGCGCGCGAACTCGCGCGCGGCAGCCTGAACCATCGCACAACCGTCGTCGTTGACGATGTAGCCGGCGGCGGCGATCAGCGGCCCGGTGAGCGGGTTGCGCGCCAGCTCCTGCTTGGCGACCACCGCGGCGTCTTCGACCAAGCCGAGCAGCAGCACGGCGTCGACCAGCGTCGGATGGTTGGCGACGATCAGCACCCCGGGCTGGCGCAGGTGCTCGGCGCCGTGCACGCGGCAGCGCATCAGGCCGAGGCCCAGCATCGTGTTCCAGAAAAACCGCATCGCGCCACCGATCACTGCGCGCGTCAGCCGCTGGCGGCGAGCGGCGTCGCGCACGAACCAGCGGATCGGCGGCAGCAGCAAGCCCCCAACCACCAGCGCGCCGGCGCCGAACAGCACGAAGCTCGCGCCCGATGCCACCTGCCGCCAGCGGCGGTGCAACCGCTTCGCGAGCGGCGGATGCCCCTCAAACGACGACATCGCGCAACGACGCACGCACCGTCCAGTCGATTCGAATCGGCTGCGGCGACTGCGGATGCGCGAGGTCCAGCAGCGCGACCTCGGGAGCCGTGTCGGCGCACGCCGCCAGCGCCAACCCCCGCCACGTGCCGACGTAGCACGGCACGCGCGCCGGTGCGCTCTTGAACTCGGCTTCGTGTTGAACCCACAGCAGGTACGCCTCGGTGCGCGACGTCGCGCGCCGGCCGCAGGCCGCGGCGGCGATCGCCTCGATGTCACGCGCCTCGCGCATCGCCTCGATGTCGACGCCGAGCGCCGCATCGGCAGCCGCCGCGAGCGCCGCCACCCAGTTGCCCGAGTGCGCGAGGCTGGCGCGCCAACCGGACGGTGCGGCGACCGCCACGCCGGCGGGTGTGGATTCGATCACCACCGCGGCGGGCGGCAACGCGGCGCGCGTTCCGATCAAGTGGCGCAGCAACAGGTGGCCGCAGGCGAACTGCGCACGCCGCTGCGGCCGCGCGATGCGCCGCAGGCGGGCGGTTTCGCTCGCCGTCAGGAGCGCGCGCGCGGCCTCGAACCATCCCGCATCGGCGGCCGCCGCCGTAT
>JAKANT010000292.1 GCA_021823635.1 Pseudomonadota bacterium | reverse complement strand
TCTGTGAGCACCGCGCGCTGTTCGGCGAAGCCCGACTCGCCCTCCAGCTCGGGAAAGATGGCGCCGAAGCCGTGCTCCCACAGCGCATCGGCCGAAATCAGGATGCGCTCGTCTTCGCAGTAGAGCACGACCATGTGCGGATCGTGCCCGGGGGCGGCCACCACCTGCCAGTCGAGGCCGCCGAGCCGCAGCACCTCGCCCGCCGCCAGCGTGGCGTCGTGCATGAAACGGGGACAAAACTGGCCGGTCGGCGCGTAGGACAGCGCCTCTTCGTCCCAACGCACGACCGCATCGGCGAGCCCGGGCGGAATGACGATGCGGGCGCCCGTGGCCGCCCGCAGCGCCGCGTTGCCGCCGACGTGGTCCGAGTGCAGGTGCGTGTTGACGATGCGCGCCAGCGGCTTGCCGCGCGCGGCGTGCCGGATCAGCGCCACCGTCTGCTCGGCATGCGTCGCGTAACCGGTATCGACGACGCTCACCGTTTCGCCGTCGTCGAAGACGACATTGTTCGACGACAGCCAGCCGCGCTCCAGCACGTGCAAGGTCGGCGGCAGCCGCAGCGATGCCGTCGTCATGCCGAAGCGCGCAACAGCAACAGGCCGGTGGCCGCCAGCGCCAGCTCACCGGCGTCGTTGTGCGCGCTGCCCTCGAGATGGACGAGTTCGCCGTCGAGCGACTCCTTGGCCTCGACGCGGGTCACGGTCCAGGCCAGCCGCAGCGTGTCGCCGGCGCGCACCGCCTTGCGAAACTGCAGGCGGAAATCGAGCCCGAGCGGCGCGCAGCGCGCGGCGAAGTGGGTCGCCGTGATGCCCATCAGCAGCGCGGCGGTATGCGGGCCGCTCGCGATCAAGCCGCCGAAGCGCGAACGGCGGGCGGCGTCCTCGTCGTGATGCAGCGGGTTGAAATCGAGCGACGCGGCGGCAAAGGCGCGGATCGCTTCGGCATCGATCCGCACCGTGCGCTCGAAGCGCTCGCCCACTTGCGCGAAGCGCGGCATGTCAGCGCTCGCTGCGGCGCGCCGCCACCCGCGCCAACACCGCGCGCTTCTCGTCGTCGGACAGCCGCGACCAGGCAGCGATTTCTTCGAGCGTGCGCCAACAGCCCTCGCACAAGCCGGTGGCCGCGTTCATCCGGCACACGGAGACGCAAGGCGAGGCCACCGCAGCGGCGCGCGGCGGGTCGGCGACGGACGGAGGAAGCGACATCAGATGCGATTCTCGCATTGCCGGCCCGGACCCACGACCCCGCAGCGCGGCCCGCGGCGAGGTCGCCGACGGGCGAATTGAGCCTGCGCGGCTGCGGCCATGTCAAGATCGGCCTGGTTTCTTTGCGCTCGAACGCGATGAACTCGACGCGACTGCCGCTCGATGCGACCGCCGTCGGCCTGATGCTCGCGCTTGCGATGCTGTGGGGGCTGCAGCAGGTGGCGATCAAGCTCGCGCTCGCCGGCGCATCGCCGGTGGCGCAATCGGCCGTGCGCTCGATCGTCGCCAGCGCGCTGCTGCTGGGCTGGGCGCGGCTGCGCGGCATCGCGCTGTTCGAACGCGACGGCACGCTCGCCGCGGGACTGGCCGCGGGGCTGCTGTTCGGCGTCGAGTTCGTGTTCATCTACGCCGGGCTCGAGCACACCGCCGCGGCGCGCATGGTCGTGTTCGTCTACCTGGCGCCAGTGCTGACCGCGCTCGGGCTGGCCTGGTTCGTGCCGGGCGAACGGCTGCGAGCCGTGCAGTGGGCCGGCGTGCTGCTGGCCTTCGCGGGGCTGGTGGTGGCCTTCGCCGACGGCTTCGCCGCACCGGGACGCGCCACGCTGCGCGGCGATCTGTACGGCGTGATCGCGGCCGCGCTTTGGGCCGCGACCACGGTGTTGATCCGCGCCAGCGCGCTGGCGCCGGTGCGGGCGGAGAAGACGCTGCTGTATCAGCTCGGCGTGTCGGCGCTGCTGTTGCCGGCGGCGTCTTGGCTGTTGGGCGAACGCGGCATCACGCGGCTGGATGCGACCGTGATCGCGAGCCTGGCGTTCCAGAGCGTGGTGGTGGCATTCGCCAGCTATCTCGTCTGGTTCTGGCTGCTGACGCGCTACCTCGCCGCGCGGCTGGCGGTGTTCTCCTTTCTGACGCCGCTGTTCGGCGTGGCGTTCGGCGTGCTGATCCTGGGCGAGGCGCTGTCGCCGCAGTTCGCGCTTGCCGCCGCGCTCGTGGGTCTGGGCATCGCGCTCGTCAACCGGCGCTGACGAACGCGCGCGCGCCAATTTGCACCGAAAAGTGCGTGCCGCACCGTTTCGTGCCCGCTTGTCGCGCGCGCGCCGCGCGCCGATATTGCGCACACCACGCACGGAGGACGCAGATGAAACGTACGCTGTTCTTCTCGCTGGCGCTGGCCGCGGCCGGCAGCGCGGCTGGCGCCGACGCGGTGCCTTATCCCGAGGGCTACCGCAACTGGACGCACGTGAAGTCGATGGTCATCAATCCCGGCCATCCGCTTTACGAGGCATTCGGCGGCATCCATCACATCTACGCCAACGGCAAGGCGATGGCCGGCTACAAGGGCGGCAAGTTCGCCGACGGCTCGGTGATTGTGTTCGACCTGCTGGAGGCGAAAAGCGCCGACAACGCGGTCACCGAAGGGGCGCGCAAGGTGGTCGGCGTGATGGTGAAGGACGCGAAGAAGTACGCCGCCACCGGCGGCTGGGGTTTCGAGGGCTTCAAGGGCGACTCGAAGACCGAGCGCGCGGTGGGTGCGAACGCCGCCAAGGCGTGCTTCGAGTGCCACGCGGCGCAGAAGGCGAACGATTACGTCTTCAGCAAGTACCGGCCGTGACCGGAGGCGCGATCAAGCGGCCGCCGCGCGCAGCCGCCGCCCCTGCGAGATCCACACGATCGCGATCAGCACGAAGGCGGGCAAGTAGAACCAATTGGGACTCGGCCGTCCCGAGGGCACCAGCACGGCGACGATGTCGAAGCCCTGCTCGAAACCGGCCTTCTTCGCGCGGCTGCCGAACTTGACGTTGGTGACCTGCGCCGTTTAGCCCAGCACGCTCACCGTCAGGCCCGCCTCGGCCACCCGCTTGCGGCCCAGCGCCGCGGCGGCCGCGTCGTCGGCCGGAGCGGGGCCGCGTTCGCGCAACTGCACCGCCACCGTCTTGCGGATCTCCTCGCCTTCGAGGTTGGTGCCGGCGATCTGCAGCACCAGCCGTTCGTCGTCGGGCAGGCGCCCCGCGATCGCGAACAGCCGCGCCGGCGGCTCGGTCCTGAACTCCGGATACAGCCGGTCCATGAAGAAGTCCGGCCGAAACAGCGTGAACACCGCCAGCGCCAGCAGCGCCGCCTCCCACCACTTCGTGCGCACGCGGAACCAGCCCATCGTCAGCGCCGCGAACAGCAGCGACGCCACGGTGCAGCCGATGACCACCACCACGAGCTCGAGCCACGACCGGACATCCAGCAGCAGCAGTTGCGGATGGAAGATCCAGATGAACGGCAGCACCAGCGTGCGCAGCGAATACGTGAAGCCCTGCATGCCGGTGGCGATCGGATCCTCGCCCGAGATCGCGGCCGCGGCGAACGTGGCCAGCCCCACCGGCGGCGTGACGTCGGCCATCACGCCGAAGTAGAAGACGAATAGGTGTACGGCGATCAGCGGGATCACCAGCCCTTGCTGCGCGCCGAGCTCGACGATCACCGGCGCAAGCAGCGTGGCCACCAGGATGTAGCTCGCGGTGGTGGGCACGCCCAGCCC
>JAKANT010000291.1 GCA_021823635.1 Pseudomonadota bacterium | reverse complement strand
AAGACCTTCCAGCCCAGTCGCATGATCTGGTCGTAGCGGTAGCGCGGGAACGACGCCCGAAACCAGATGAACAACGAGACGACGAAGAACGCCTTGGCGAACAGCCAGAACCAGCCGGACAGCGCCTCGAGCCAGCTTGGCACGGCAAGGCCGAACAGCTTCTCGACGTCGATCGGCGCCTGCCAGCCGCCGAGGAACATGATCGTGGCCAGCGTCGAGAGCAGGATCATGTTGGCGTACTCGGCCAAGAAGAACACCGCGAAGCTCATGCCGGAGTACTCGACCATGTGGCCGGCGACGATCTCGCTCTCGCCCTCGACCACGTCGAACGGGTGGCGGTTGGTTTCCGCCACCGCCGAAACGATGTAGATGACGAACAGCGGCAGCAGCGGCAGCCAGTTCCACGACAGGAAGTTCAGCCCGCGCTCGGCGAAGAACCCGCGCCCCTGCCCTTCGACGATCGCGGTCATGTTCAGCGACCCCGCCACCAGCAGCACCGTCACCAGCACGAAGCCCATCGCCAGCTCGTAGCTGACCATCTGCGCGGAGGCCCGCAGCGCGCCGAGGAACGAATATTTCGAGTTCGACGACCAGCCGGCGATGATCACGCCGTACACGCCAACCGAGGTGATCGCCATCACGAACAGCAGCCCGGCGTTGATGTCGGCCAGCGCCAGCCCCGGCCCGAACGGAATCACCGCCCACGCCGCCATGGCCGGCATCATCACCAGCACCGGCGCCAGGAAATACAGCGGCTTGTCGGCCTGCGTCGGCGCGATCACTTCCTTGAAGATCAGCTTGACCGCGTCCGCCCACGGCTGCAACAAGCCGCCGTAGCCGACCCGGTTCGGCCCCATGCGCACGTGCATCCAGCCGATCAGCTTGCGCTCCCACAGCGTCAAGTAGGCCACGCACACCAGCAGCGGCAGCACGATGGCGACGATGCGCGCCAGCGCCCAGATCGTCGGCCATGCGCCGCCGAACAGCTCGGCCCCGAAGGCGGTGATCTCGTCCATCACGCTTTCTCCAACGCGATCGGCCCGAACATCGGCCCCAGCGTGCTGGTGGACGCGAAACCGGCGGCTACGCGCACGACGTCGTCCGGCAGCCGGTCGTCCAGCGCGCATTCGAGCAGCGCGCTCGCCGCCCCCTGCCGCACGCGCAGCTTGTCGCCGGCGGCCACGCCGAATTTGGCCAGCGTGCGGGCATTGGCTCTGGCCAGCGGCTGGCGCGCCGCGCGCGTCTTTTGCAACGATTCGGCACGGCGCACGATCGGATCGACCGCATAGATACCGACCTCGGCGATGCGCTCGACCTCGCTCGAGGCCGGCACCAGCGCGGGCGCCAGGTCGATGCGGTTGGAAAGCCGCGCCGATACGTCGTCAGGGATCGCCGCCGCGCGCACCGACTCGGGATCGTCGAAATCGAAGCCCGGCAGCCCGAGTTCGGTACCGACCACGCGCAGCACTTTCCAGCCGGGTCGCGCCTCGCCGAGCGGCTTGACTGCGCCGTTGAAGCTTTGCACACGCCCTTCGCAGTTGACGAACGTGCCGGATGTTTCGGTAAAGGGCGCGATCGGCAGGATCGCGTCGGCGTACTCGAGCGCGCCGTTGCGATATGCGGAGAACGCGATCACCGCATCGGCGCCGGCCAGCGCCGCGATGGCGGCCGCGGGATCGGCGGTGTCGTACTCGGGCTCGAGGTTCCACAGCAGGTACGCGCGCCGCGGCTGCTCGATCATCGCGCGCGCGTTTAGCCCGCCGCCGGTCGGAAGCGCATCGACCAGATAGCCGCCGACGCTGTTGGCAGCCTCACCGAGCACGCCGAGCGCAGCACCGGTCGCGTCCGCGATCCACTGCGCCCACGCGTGCAGTTGCGCCGCCTGCGGATGCTGAACCGCCGCATTGCCGAGCAGGATCGCCGCGCGTTGGCCGGACAGCAGGCTCGTCGCGATCGCGCGCGCCGCCGCGCCCGGTGTCACGCCGGATGCCGGAGCCGCCACGCCCTTGGCCTGCGCGACGGCCGCCGCGATCTCGGCCAGCGTCTGCACCCAGGCCGACGGCCGCACGATCGCCTTCGCCGCCACCGGCATCAGCAAGTCGTCGTCGGTCGCGTGCAGCACGCTCGCCTGGCAGCCGCGCTTGACCGCGGCACGCACGCGCGCCGCGAGCAGCGGGTGATCGTTGCGCAGGAACGAGCCGACCAGCAGCAGCCGGTCCAGCGCTTCGATCGCGCGCACCGGCATGCCGAGGAATGGCGCCCCGCGCCGCTTGCCGTCGGCGGAGAAGTCCGACTGCCGCGTGCGGAAGTCCACGTTGTCGCTACCCAGCGCACGCACCATGCGCGCCAGCAGGAACAACTCCTCCAACGTGCTGCCGCCGCCCGCCAGCGCGCCGATCTGCGCTGCGCCGTGCTCGGATTTGACCTTGGCGAGCGCCCCGACCACGAAGGCGATCGCCTCGCTCCAATCGACCTCGCGCCATTGGCCGCCGCTCTTGAGCATCGGCCGCGCGAGCCGGTCGGCGGCGTACAGACCTTCGTACGAGAAGCGGTCGCGATCGGAGATCCAGCACTCGTTGATCTCCTCGTTCTCCAGCGGCAGCACGCGCAGCACGCGCTGGTTCTTGACCTGCACGATCAGGTTGGAGCCGAGCGCGTCGTGCGGACTGACGCTGCGCCGCCGCGCCAGCTCCCACGGGCGCGCAGCGAAGCGAAACGGTTTACTGGTGAGCGCGCCGACCGGACACAGGTCGATCATGTTGCCGGACAGCTCGGAGTCGACCGTGCGATCGACGAAGGCGAGGATCTCGGAGTGTTCGCCGCGCCCCGCCATGCCCAGCTCCATGATGCCGGCGATTTCCTGGCCGAAGCGCACGCAGCGCGTGCAGTGGATGCAGCGCGTCATCTCCTCGGCCGCGATCAGCGGGCCGAGGTTCTTGCGAAACACGACGCGCTTCGGCTCCGAATAGCGCGACGCCGAGCCGCCGTAGCCGACCGCGAGGTCCTGCAGCTGGCATTCGCCGCCCTGATCGCAGATCGGGCAGTCGAGCGGATGGTTGATCAGCAGGAACTCCATCACGCCCTTTTGCGCCTGCTTGGCGCGCGCATTCGCGGTGTGCACGATCATGCCGGCGGTGGCGGGCGTGGCGCACGCCGGCAGCGGCTTGGGCGCCTTTTCGACGTCCACCAAGCACATGCGGCAGTTGGCGGCGATCGACAGCTTCTTGTGATAACAGAAGTGCGGCACGTAGATGCCGAGCTTGCGCGCGGCATCCATCAGCGTGCTGCCCTCGGGCACCTCGACCTTGCGGCCGTCGATCTGAATCTCAACCATCGAATCGTTCCGTACGTTGGCGCCGCGCCTCAAGCACCCGCCCGCGCGGTTACCGCCGCATGCCGTCGCGCGCCTGTCGGTTTTTCACACATACTCCGGCACCAGGCAGCGTTTGTGTTCGATGTGATGCTCGAATTCGCTGCGAAAATGCTTGATGAACGCGCGCACCGGCATCGCCGCCGCATCGCCGAGCGCGCAGATCGTGCGGCCCTGGATGTTGTCGGCGATCGAATTCAGCAGATCGAGGTCCTCCGGCCGCCCTTGGCCGTGCTCGATCCGATGCACGATGCGGTACAGCCAGCCGGTGCCTTCGCGGCACGGCGTGCACTGTCCGCAGGATTCCTCGAAATAAAAGTACGACAGCCGCTCCAGGCACTTGACCATGCAGCGCGTCTCGTCCAT
>JAKANT010000290.1 GCA_021823635.1 Pseudomonadota bacterium | reverse complement strand
GGAGGCGGCGGTGGAGGCGGCGGGGGCGGTGGCGGCGGCGGTGGAGGCGGCGGCGGCACGAGCGCCGGGTCGCACGCCGCGAGCGCCAACGGATTGGCGAAATAGCCGGTGCGCCAGCACAGCCCGGTGCCGGACTGCACGACGTTGTTGTTCGGGCTCAGCGCGTAACCGCTGTTTTTCGGATCGCCGGCGATGTCCTTCGTCTGCGCGGTCGCCGCACCGGAGGCAGCGAGCATCGCGGAGGCGAACAACAGCCCGAGCTTCGCGGGTTTCTTCATCTTTCTCCTCACTCTTGATCGCAGATTGCCTGCGCCGGACCGATCGTCCGTCGAGGACACCGAGGCCGACCTTCGAACGCTGGCCGCCGCTCATGCGGCCGGGGCGTTCAAGAACTGCCGGAGGCGATTCTGCCACGCGACCAGCGGTGCGATGACGGCGGCCGAAAGCGGCGCGCCAGCCACGTCGAGTACTTGTCGCGTCCTCACAACACGGCGGCCGCGCACCCATACGTCGCTGACGTGTTCGCGCCCACACGCGTAGACGAGATGCGAGAGCGGATCGAAACACGGCTGCGTTTCGACGGCGGAGAGATCGAATGCGACGAGGTCCGCCTCTTTGTCGGCTTCGATCGACCCGATGCGTTCGGCAAGCCCGAGCGCGCGCGCGCCCGCCAGCGTGGCGGCTTCGAGCACCGCCGCTGCTGGCAGTGCGGTCGCGTCGCCGCTCGCGCCCTTGGCCAACAGCGCGGCCAGGCGCGCTTCTTCGAGCAGGTCGAGCCGGTTGTTGCTGGCCGCGCCGTCGGTACCCAGGGCCAGGTTCACGCCGCGCGCGGCAAGCATGGCGGTGCGCGCGATGCCGCTGGCGAGTTTCAGGTTGGAACTCGGGCAATGCACGACCGTGGCGCCGCGCTCGGCGAGCAATCGGATTTCGGCGTCGTCCAGATGCACGGCGTGCACCGCGAGCAGCCGCTCGCTGACGAGTCCGAGACGATCGAGCCGCGCCAGCGGCCGCGTGCCGTGCGTACGCACCGATTCGCCCACCTCGTGCGCGGTCTCGTGCACGTGCATGTGCACCGGCAGGTCCAGTTCCTCGGCCAGCGTCGCGATGCGCGCCAGTGTGGCGTCGGCCACCGTGTAGGGGGCGTGCGGCGCCAGCGTGAAGGAAATCAACGGGTCGTCGCGCAGCGCGTCGCGCGCGGCCAGGCCCTTGCGCAGGTAGTCGTCGGCATCGGTCGCGTACGCGGTGGGAAACTCGATCGCGATGATGCCGACGACCGCGCGCATGCCGGCGTCGCGCAGCGCACGCGCCGCCGCCTCCGGAAAGAAGTACATATCCGAGCATGTCGTCTGGCCGGCGCGCAGCATCTCGAGCGCCGCCAGCCGTGTGCCGTCGTAGACGAACTGCTCGGAGGCGAACGCCGCTTCCAGCGGCCAGATGCGCTCGCGCAGCCAGCGTTCGAGCGGCAGATCGTCGCCCACACCCCGCAACAGACTCATCGCCGCGTGCGTGTGCGCGTTGATGAGCCCGGGCGTGACTGCGTGGTGCGGCAGTTCGACCGTCTCGCGCGCAGCGAACTCGCGCCGCGCCTGCGCCGCCGGCAGCACCGCGACGATGCGGCCGGCCTCGACCGCGATCGCGTGCTCGGTCAGCACGACGCCGCGCGGCTGTACCGGCACGACCCAGCGGCAACAGAGCAAGGTATCGACCGTCCTCATCGTTCTCGGGCAACGCGTCTGCACTGATAAGATTCTGCCCCGGAAAGCCGGTCGCGCCGACCGGCTTTTTGCATGGATCTCCCGCGGGCGGCACCGCGCCGCTCGCCCAGCCTGCCGATGGACTCGTTCGCGAAAGAAACGCTGCCGATCTCGCTCGAAGAGGAGATGCGGCGCTCCTATCTCGATTACGCGATGAGCGTGATCGTCGGGCGGGCGTTGCCCGACGTGCGCGACGGGCTCAAACCCGTGCACCGGCGCGTGCTGTACGCGATGCACGAACTGGGCAACCACTACAACCGGCCGTACAAGAAGAGCGCGCGCATCGTCGGCGACGTGATCGGCAAGTACCACCCGCACGGCGACCAGGCCGTGTACGACACGCTGGTGCGTATGGCGCAGGACTTTTCGCTGCGCTACCTGCTGATCGACGGGCAAGGCAATTTCGGCTCGGTCGACGGCGATAACCCGGCGGCGATGCGCTACACCGAGGTCCGCCTGGCGAAGCTGGCGCACGAGATGCTGGCCGACATCGACAAGGAGACGGTCGATTTCGGCCCCAACTACGACGGCGCGGAGAAAGAGCCGCTGATCCTGCCGGCGCGTCTTCCCAATCTGCTGGTCAACGGCAGCTCGGGCATCGCGGTCGGCATGGCGACCAACATCCCGCCGCACAATCTGAACGAGATCGTCGCCGGCTGCCTGCTGCTGCTGCGCCAGCCGGACGCGAGCATCGAGCAGTTGATCGAGCTGATCCCGGCGCCGGATTTCCCTACCGGAGGAATCATCTACGGTCTGGACGGCGTGCGCGAGGGCTACCGCACCGGCCGCGGCCGTGTGGTGGTTCGCGCCAAGACCCACTTCGAGGAGATCGACCGCGGCACGCGCAGCGCGATCATCGTCGATGAACTGCCGTACCAGGTGAACAAGCGCGTGCTGCTGGAGCGCATCGCCGAACTGGTCAACGACAAGAAGCTGGAAGGCATCGCCGACATCCGCGACGAGTCCGACAAGAGCGGCATGCGGGTGGTGATCGAGCTGAAGCGCGGCGAGCTGCCGGAGGTGGTGCTGAACAACCTGTTCAAGCAGACGCAGTTGCAAGACACGTTCGGCATGAACATGGTGGCGCTGGTCGACGGCGCGCCGCGGCTGCTGAATCTGAAGCAGATGCTGGAAGCGTTCCTCGCGCATCGGCGCGAGGTCGTGACGCGGCGCACCGTGTTCGAACTGCGCGAGGCGCGCGAGCGCGGCCACGTCCTCGAAGGGCTGGCGGTGGCGCTGGCCAACATCGACGCGTTCATCGCCATCATCAAGGCCGCGCCCACGCCGCCGGTGGCGAAGTCCGAACTGATGAGCCGCGCCTGGGATTCGGCGCTGGTGCGCGAGATGCTGGCGCGCGCCGGCGAGAGCCGCGACGCCTACCGGCCGGTCGGGCTCGACGCGGCGTTCGGGCTGCAGGCCGACGGGCTGTACCGATTGTCGGAGGCGCAGGCCGAGCAGATCCTGGCGATGCGACTGGCGCGCCTGACCGGACTGGAGCAAGACAAAGTCGTCAACGAGTACCGCGAGGTGATGGACCGCATCGGCGATCTGCTCGACATCCTGGCCAAGCCCGAGCGCATTACGACCATCGTCGCCGACGAGCTCTCGGCGCTCGCCCGCGAATTCGGCGACGCGCGTCGCTCGCAGATCGAGCGCACGGCCGAAGACCTGGACACCGAAGACTTGATCGCGCCGCAGGACATGGTGGTCACGCTGTCGCACGCCGGCTACATCAAGAGCCAGCCGCTCGCCGACTACCGCGCCCAGAAGCGCGGCGGGCGCGGCAAACAGGCGGCGGCGACCAAAGAGGACGACTGGATCGAGCAGCTTTTCATCGCCAACACGCACGACACGATCCTGTGCTTTTCCAATCGCGGACGCCTGTACTGGCTGAAGGTGTGGGAAGTGCCGCAGGGTACGCGCACCTCGCGCGGCAAGCCGATCGTCAACATGTTCCCGTTGGCCGAGGGCGAGAAGATCACGGTGGTGCTAGA
>JAKANT010000289.1 GCA_021823635.1 Pseudomonadota bacterium | reverse complement strand
CTCGGGCAGCGCCAGCGCCGTGTTGGGAACGATCTTCGCCGGCCGCGCCAGGAAATCGTAGGTGAGCGGAGCGTCGAAGATGTTGGCGTTGATGTTGCTGGAGTACAGATCGTTGACCTGCGCCGGAGCGAAGCCGGTTTCGGCGGCCGGAAACGACCAGCGCAGCGTCTTCCTCGGCGGCTGCGCGCGCGCGGAGCGAGCAAGGGCAGGGGCGGCAATGAGCGCGCTACCGGAGGCGAGCAGGTCGCGCCGTCTCATCGTTTCATGCGACCGTGCGCGCCTGTTGCTCGGCGTCGATGTCCACGTACTGCCACCAGTGCAGCCAGTATGGTGGCCGGCGATAGCCGATCAGCCACGGATGCGCGAGGTCGGTCACGATGCGGTGCACGCCGTGCTTGTACGGGGCGTAGGCGGTGATGATCTTCTTCGCCTCCGCGAACAGCGCCAAGCGCTCCGGTCCGTCCGGTAGCACGCTCATCTT
Source organism: Pseudomonadota bacterium (assembly GCA_021823635.1). GTDB lineage: Bacteria > Pseudomonadota > Gammaproteobacteria > Burkholderiales > Burkholderiaceae_F > JAKANT01. The sequence continues at coordinate 3,294 of JAKANT010000289.1, read as the reverse complement.
CTCGAAGATGCGGTCGAAGCGTTCGTTGCGGAAGCGCGCCAGGTTCTGGCCGCCGATATGCACGCTGGCGCTGCGATACAGCGCGGGCTGGCCGTCCGGCGAGGCCGCCGACGAGCCGACGCGCCAGATCATCAGCTTGCCCGCGCGCGCGTTCTTCAGGTTCTCGGGCCACTTGGCCGGCACGAACTCGGTGCGGATGCCGATCGCCGCCCAGTCCTTGCGTTGCAGTTCGTCGAGCCGACGCGACGCCTGGTCCGGCTGCGTGGCCACGCGCAGCACGAGCGGCTTGCCGTCCGGAAGCTCGCGCCAGCCGTCGCCGTCGCGATCGACGTAGCCGAACAGGTCCAGCAGCGCCTTCGCGCGCGCCGGGTCGTACTCGCCGTTCTCGCTGCGGAACGCGGGGTCGAAGCCGTACGTATGCGGCACCAGCGGCGACTGCGCCGGCACCGCCTGGCCCTTGCGCTCCAGACGGATTTCCTGCTCGGTGTTGGTGGCCAGATTCAGCGCCCGCCGCAGCGCCACTTTCTCCGGCGTGTAGCCGCCGACGACCGGATCGTCCATGTTGTAGATCGTGATCGTCACGTCGGAGGCGAGCGTGCGGAACATGCGCACGCCTTCGCGCGCCAGATTGGGCGCCAGCCTGTTGTTCGGGATGGCGAGGTTGACGAACTCGTTCGGCAGCCGCTCCATCAGGTCCTGGCTTTTCTGCAGAAACGCCAGCCAGCGCGGCTGCTGCTCTTCGATGATCGAGATCTCGACGCGGTCGATCATCGGCAGCCGGCGGCCGCGAAAGCGCGCAGCGAGTTCCTGTCCTTCGGCATCGTCGCCGTTCGGTTCGGCGTCGTAGAGGTGCTCGCGGTAGTTCGGATTGCGCTCGAGCACGATTCTCGACGAGCGCCGCCAGTCGGCCAGACGAAACGGCCCGGTGCCGACCGGGTGCGCGTGGATCTGGTCGCCATAGGCTTCGACCACTTCGCGCGCGACCGCGCCATACAGGTCGCCGCCGGCGATCGTCTGCAAGAAACGCGGCACCGGTTCGGCGAACCTGAACTGCAGCGTGTAGCGGTCCAGCGCCCGCAGCCCCTCGACGTCGCGGTCGTAGTCGAACGGCCGCTTGTTCTTGAGCGCGGCCTCGCGCAGTTCGGCAAGGCCAACGATCTTCAGCTCGGCGACCGAGGCCCACGCCGGCGCCTTCCAGCGCGGATCGGCGAACCGCTTCAGCGAATACACGTAATCGGCGGCCACTAGCTCGCGCCGGCGGCCCTTGAACGCGGCATCGTCGGCGAAGTAGATGCCCGGGCGCAGGCGGATGGTCCAGACGCGGAAGTCCGGCGACACCTCGGGCATCGCCGCCGCGGTGTTCGGCTTGATCTTGAACGGCCGCGCCAGATGGTCGTACGTGTAGAGGCCATCGAAGACGTGCGCAGTGACGATACGCGAATAAAGATCGGTCAACTGCGCGGGGTCGAAGCCGGTTTCGGCGATCGGGAAGGCATAACGCAGCACCTTGAGCCGCGTGCCATCGGCGGCCGCGGCGGGTGCCGCGAGCGCGAACGGCGAGGCGGCCAACGCCGCCAGCGCGCGCCGGCGCGCAGGGCGGCTCGCTTGGGTGCGCTTTGCCCTCATGCGGCCCCCCGCAGCGCCGGGTCGATGTCGATGTATTTCCAGAAGTCGCGCATGAACGGATGGCGCCGATAGCCGATCACCCACGGGTGATAGACGGCCGTTTCAATGCGATGGCCGAGAAATTTGTACGGCGCGTAGGCGACCAGCAATTTTTTTGCGGCGTGAAAAAGCCGCTCGCGCTCGGGGCCGTCCGGCAGCACGCTCTGCTTCGCATACAGCGCGTTGAAGTCGGGCTGGTCGAAACGCGCGTGATTGGCTTGGCCCTTGTTCGGCCCGTAGCCGAGCGCCAGGAACGTGTCGCCGTCGGGCTGCGCCGCGACCCAGCCGACGCGCCACATCATCAGTTTTCCGGCGCGCGAGTTCTTGAGGTTCTCGGGCCATTTGGCCGGCCTGAACTCGATGCGGATGCCGATTGCCGACAGGTGCTTCTTCCACAGTTCATCGAGCTGCCGCGACAACTGGTCCGGCTGCGTGGCCATCTCCAGCACCAGCGGCGCGCCGTCGGGACGCTCGCGCCAGCCGTCGCCGTCGCGATCGACGTAACCGAAGGTGTCGAGCAGCGCCTTCGCGCGCGCGGGGTCGTAGTCGCTCATCTCGCTACGGAACGCCGGGTCGAAGCCGGTGACCAGCGGCGCCACCGGCGAATTGGCCGGGATCGACTGTCCCTTGCGCACCAGGCGGATTTCCTCGTGTACGTTGTAGGCGAGCGCGATCGCGCGCCGCAGCGCCACCTTCTCCGGCGTGTAGCCGCCGACCACCGGGTGTTCCATGTTGAACAGCGCGAGATCCACGTTGGCGCGCGGCGCGCGGTCGATGCGGATGCCGCGCCTGGCGAGCCCCGGCGCCAGCTCGCCGTTCGGGATCACCAGATCGGCCAGGTCGTACGGCAGCTCGTCCACCAGATCGTGCTCGCGGTTCAGGAACGCCAGCCAGCGCGGCTGGTTTTCCTCCACGATGTAGACCTCGACGCGGTCGATCATCGGCAGCCTGCGGCCGGCCAGGCGCTGCGCGATCGCCCGCCCTTCGGGGTCCGAGCCCTCGGCGGCGTAACGTTCGTCGCGGAAGTTCGGATTGCGCTCGAGCACGATGCGCGACGAGCGCTTCCACTGGGCGAGCATGAACGGGCCGGTGCCGACCGGATGGCCCATGATTTCCTTTTCGTCGTAGGACTCGACCACCTCGCGCGCCACCGCGCCGAGGAACGAATTGTCGGCGAAGTACTGATAAAAACGCGGCGCCGGCTCGGCCAGCCGCACTTGAAACGTGTAGCGGTCGAGCGCGCGCACGCCTTCCACTTCGCGGTCGTAGTCGAAGCGGCCGTTCTTCAGCGCCGCCTCGCGCACCGCGTCCAGCCCGAGGATGCGCGCGTTGGCGAGCAGATACAGGCGCGGGCTCTTGTAGCGCGGGTCGTAGAAGCGCTTGATCGAATAGACGTAATCGGCCGCCACCAGCTCGCGCGGTCGGCCCTTGAAGGCGGGGTGATCCTGAAAGAAGATCCCGGGCCGGATGCGAAAGGTTAGCGTCCTGAAGTCCGACGAGACCTCGGGCAGCGCCAGCGCCGTGTTGGGAACGATCTTCGCCGGCCGCGCCAGGAAATCGTAGGTGAGCGGAGCGTCGAAGATGTTGGCGTTGATGTTGCTGGAGTACAGATCGTTGACCTGCGCCGGA